>NZ_JBFAYB010000013.1:0-129009 GCF_040681075.1 Streptomyces sp. NPDC051907
CTCGACCGGCGGATGGGGATCGGCGCCGAGTGGGAGAGACAGCTCAAACAGGCCCTGGCGACCTGCCAGGTCTTCGTGCCCGTCTACACCAAGCGAGCCTTACCTAAGTTCGAAGTCATCGAGCACGGCTTTCACCTGTTTGTCAGTCACCGGTCCGGAGGGATGCGTGAGCAAGGCGGACCCGCCCGGTCGGAGGGTGCTCTGGCGCGCCGTGCGCGGACAGCGCCGTGACGTCGTCCTCGGCGCGGTACTGGGCATGGGCCATCAGACGGGCGAGGCCCTCGTGCCGGTCCTCATCGGCCTGGCCATCGACGAGGGCGTCGTGGACGGCGACGTCCCCGGGCTGCTGCTGTGGCTCGGCGTCCTCGCGGCCCTCTACGTAGGCCTCTCCTTCAGCTTCCGCGCCAGCGCGCGGGCCGGCGAACGCGCCTCCCTGACCGCGGCGCACCGCCTGCGAACCGAGGTGGTCGGCCGTGTGCTGGCCCCCGAAGGCGGGGCGGAGGACGGCCGGTTGCCCGGCGAGCTGGCCAACATCGCGACGGAGGACGCCAAACGCGTCGGCGCCGTCACCATGGCCCTCGTCGTCGGCATCGCCGCCGCGACCGGACTGGTCGTCGGCGCCGTCGTGCTGCTGCGCGTCTCGCTGCCCCTCGGCCTCCTCGTCCTGCTGGGCGCCCCGCTGCTGCTGTGGCTCGTCCACCTGCTCAGCAAGCCCCTGGAGCGGCGCAGCGAAGCCGAGCAGGAACAGGCGGCGCGGGCCTCGGGCGTGGCGGCGGACCTCGTGGCGGGACTGCGCGTGCTCAAGGGCATCGGCGCCGAGCCCGCAGCCGTCTCCCGCTACCGGAGCATCAGCCGCCAGTCGTTGACGGCCACCCTGCGCGCGGCTCGGGCCGAGGCCTGGCAGAGCGCGGTGGTGACCGTCTTGACCGGCACGTTCCTGGCGCTGGTCGCCTTCGTGGGCGGTCGGCTCGCGACGAGCGGCGACATCGGCATCGGCGAGCTCGTCTCGTCCGTCGCGCTCGCGCTCTTCCTCATCGGCCCGCTCTCCGAGTTCTCCTGGGTCAACGCCGAGCTGGCCCAGGGCCGCGCCTCCGCCGCCCGTATCGCCGGCGTGCTCGACGCCGCCCGTGCCGTGTCCGCCGGAGCGTCGTCCCCACGGGCCGTGCCGCTGCGGGCGGACGGCCGGCCAGGGCTGTCGCTGCGGCTGCGCGGCCTGTCGTACGGGACCCTGCGCGGCTTCGATCTCGACGTCGCCGCCGGCGAGACGGTGGGCGTCGTCGCCACCGACCCCGCCGACGCGCAGGCGCTGCTGCGCTGCCTCGGCCGCCGCTGCGACCCCGAGGCCGGGGCCGTCGAGCTGGAGGGGGTCGAGCTCGCCGCGCTGGACGTGGCGGCGCTGCGGGCCGCGCTCCTCGTCGCCGAGCACGACGCGGACCTGTTCGAGGGCACCCTCCTGGAGAACGTCACCGCCGCGGCGCCCGCCAAGGCCGGGGCCGGGCAGGCCGAGCACTCCGCGCGCGTCGCCGCCGTCCTCACCGCCTCCGCGACGGACGAGGTGGTGCGCACCCTGCCCGACGGCGCCGACACGGCCGTCACCGCGCGCGGCTACTCGCTCTCCGGCGGCCAGCGCCAGCGGGTCGCCCTGGCGAGGGCGCTCGCCGCCGACGCGCCGGTCCTCGTCCTCCAGGAGCCGACCACGGCGGTCGACGCCGTCACGGAGGTCCGTATCGCCGCCGGGATCAAGGGCGTTCGCGAGGGCCGCACCACACTCCTGCTGACCACCAGCCCCGCGCTCCTCGCCGTCACCGACCGGGTCGTCCTCCTCGACGGCGGCCGGCTCGCCGCGACCGGCGGCCACGAGCAGCTCGTCCACGAATGCGCCGCCTACCGGACGGCGGTCCTGTCATGACCGAGGCCCAGGCCACTCCCCCGGACGACTCCGACGCCGGGTCCCAGAAGCAGTCCCCGAGCGTGCCACCGGCCGGGTCGCCCGAGCCGTCCGCGACCGAGCCACCCGCCGGGACCCAGAAGCCGTCCCCGGCCGAGCCACCCGCCGGGGCCCAGAAGCCGTCTCCCGCCGGGTCCCAGACGCCGTCCCCGGCCGAGCCACCCGCCGGGGCCCAGAAGCCGTCTCCCGCCGGGTCCCAGACGCCGTCCCCGGCCGGCGCCGACACCAGGGGCGCGCCCACGCTGCTGCCCGTCGCCACCCCCGCCAGAACCCGTGCCGCCGTCGCCGAACTGCTGCGCCCGCAGCGGCGGCTGGCCCTGGTCGCGTTCGCCGTCATGGTCGGATCCACCGCCGTCGGGCTGCTGGTGCAGCCGCTGCTCGGCCGGATCGTCGACCTGGCCGCCGACCGCGGGTCCGCCGACGCCGTCGGCGTCACGGCCGCGCTGCTGGCGGCCGTCGCCGTCGTGCAGGGCCTCACCTCCGGGATCGGCCTGTCGCTGATATCCCGGCTCGGCGAGACGACGCTGGCCCGGCTGCGCGAGAAGTTCGTCGAGCGGGCGCTCGGCCTGCCCCTGGAGCGGGTCGAGAAGGCCGGCGCCGGGGACCTCACCGCCCGCGTCACCGCCGACGTGTCCCTCATCGCGGACGCCGTGCGCAGCGCCCTGCCCGAACTGGCCCGGTCGCTGCTGACGATAGTCCTCACCCTGGGCGCGCTGGCCCTGCTCGACTGGCGGTTCCTGCTGGCCGCGCTCCTCGCGGCGCCCGTGCAGGTCCTGACCGCTCGCTGGTACGTCGCCCATGCCGTGCCGCTCTACGCCCTGCAGCGGGTGGCGGGCAGCGCCCAGCAGCAGCAGCTGCTCGACACCGTCGGGGGCAGCTCGACCGTACGGGCGTTCCGGCTGGAGCACGAGCACACCGAGCGGGTCGCCGAGCGGTCCCAGTCCCTGGTGGCGCTGATGATGCGGGGCGTCCGGCTGGTGCTGGGCTTCTACAGCCGGCTGCACGTCGCCGAGTACATCGGGCTCGCGGCCGTCCTGGGCGCCGGCTGCTGGCTGGTGAGCCGGGACGCGGCGTCCGTCGGCACGGCGACCGCGGCGGCCCTGTACTTCCACAGCCTGTTCGGACCGGTCAACTCGGCTCTGGTCCTGCTGGACGACGCCCAGTCGGCCACGGCGGGCCTGGCGCGGCTCGTCGGCGTCACCGACCAGCCGCCGCCCGCGCAGCCGGCCCGCCCGGCCGCGACCGGCGACGTGGAGGTCGTCGTCCGCGGGCTCGGCCACTCCTACTGGCCCGGCCACCCCGTGCTGCGGGACGTGGACCTGACGATCCGGCACGGGGAGCGGGTGGCGCTGGTGGGCGCCAGCGGGGCCGGGAAGACCACCCTGGCCCGGCTCGTCGCGGGCATCCATCAGCCCACGGAGGGCTCCGTCCTGGTCGGCGGGGCGCCCCCGGCCGAGCTCGGAGGGGCCGCCGCGGGCCGGACGATCGCCCTGCTCACCCAGGAGACCCATGTCTTCGCGGGCCCTCTGGCGGACGACCTGCGGCTCGCCCGGCCCGACGCTGCCGAGGGCGAGCTGCGCGCGGCCCTCGCCCGGGTGGACGCGCTCGACTGGGCCGAGGCGCTGCCCGACGGCCTGGACACCGTGGTCGGCGACGGCGGCCACCGGCTCAGCGGCGCCCAGGCGCAGGCGCTCGCGCTGGCCAGGCTGGTCCTGGCCGATCCGCCCCTGGTGATCCTCGACGAGGCGACCGCCGAGGCGGGCAGCGTGGGCGCCCGCGAGCTGGAGAAGGCCGTCGCCCGTGCCGTGGACGGCCGGACCGCGCTGATCGTCGCCCACCGGCTCAGCCAGGCCGCGACGGCCGACCGGATCGTCGTCATGGACTGCGGCCGCGTCGTGGAGACCGGCACGCACGACGAGCTGCGGGCCGCCCAAGGGCCGTACGCGGCCCTGTGGGAGGCGTGGTCCGACACCCGCGACACCGGCTCCTAGTCCCCGCCCCGCGACACCGGCTCCCAGTCCCCACCCCCCACCACCGCAAGGCTCCACAGGAAACCCGAACCGAAGGACCGCCGATGCCCCGCTTCCG
This sequence comes from Streptomyces sp. NPDC051907, assembly GCF_040681075.1. Classification (NCBI taxonomy): domain Bacteria; kingdom Bacillati; phylum Actinomycetota; class Actinomycetes; order Kitasatosporales; family Streptomycetaceae; genus Streptomyces; species Streptomyces sp. NPDC051907. Next base: position 4,037 of record NZ_JBFAYB010000013.1, read on the forward strand.
CAGAACGTCCCGGACGGCTGCCGCCCTCGCCTCCGCCCTCGTCGTCCTCGCCACCGCCTCGGCCTGCGGCGGTAACGACAAGGACGCCGGCTCCTCGAACGCCGGCTCGAAGTCGAACTCCTCCGGGAAGTCCGCCTTCCCGGTCACGATCGACCACAAGTACGGCGCCACGACGATCAAGTCCGAGCCGAAGCGGATCGTCACCGTCGGCCTCACCGACCAGGACTCGGTCCTCGCCCTCGGCGAGGTGCCGGTGGGCACGACCGAGTGGGTGGGCGGCTACAAGGGCGCCGTCGGCCCCTGGGCGGCCGACAAGCTGGGCGGCGGGAAGGCGCCGACCGTCCTCAAGGACACCGGCACCGGACCCCAGGTGGAGAAGATCGCCGCGCTCCAGCCGGACCTGATCCTCGCGGTGTACGGCGGGCTCACCAAGGAGCAGTACGCGTCGCTGTCCAAGTTCGCTCCCGTGGTCGCCCAGCCCAAGGCGTACAACGACTTCGGCGTGCCGTGGAAGGAGCAGACGACGACGATCGGCAAGGCCCTCGGCAAGCCGGAGGAGGCGGCCGCGGCCGTCAAGGCGACCGAGGGGAAGATCGCGGCGGCCGTCGAGAAGCACCCCGAGTTCAAGGGGAAGACCAGTGTGATGGCCACGCCGTACGAGGGCATGTTCGTGTTCGGCAGCCAGGACTCCCGCTCGCGGCTCCTGACCGACCTCGGGTTCGGCCTGCCCAAGGACCTGGACAAGGCGATCGGGGACCAGTTCGGCGCGAACATCAGCAAGGAGCGCACCGACCTGCTCGACCAGGGCGCGATCGTGTGGATCGTCGGCGACGTCGCCAAGGACGCCGACAAGCTCCACAAGGACGCGTCGTACAAGGACCTGAAGGTGGTCTCCGAGGGGCGCGAGGTCTATCTGAACGAGACCAGCGACTACGGCCACGCCACGTCCTTCGGCACGGTCCTGAGCCTGCCGTACGTGGTGGAGCGGCTGGCGCCGCAGCTGGCGGCGGCCGTGGACGGCAAGCCCGCCACGAAGGTGGAGCAGCCCGCGTCCTGACCCGAGCGCGGGCAGCGAGAAGGGGGCCGACGGCGTCGGCCCCCTTCTTCGTGTCCCGGTCTGTCTCGCTGTGTCTGTCTCCCTCTGCGCGTCGTCGCGGTCAGCCGTCCATCGACTCGGCCAGGCTGCGGGGCCGCATGTCGCTCCAGTGCGTCTCGACGTGGTCCAGGCACGACTGGCGGGACTCGGGCCCGTGGACGACCCGCCAGCCGGCCGGCACGTCCACGAAGTCCGGCCACAGGCTGTGCTGGTTCTCGTCGTTGACGAGCACCAGGTAGACGCCCTCGGGGTCCTCGAACGGGTTGCTCATACCATTCCTCTCCTCGCGGCCTCGGCCGCTGCCGCGGCCCTCACCGCTCTCGCTTCCTCTCCGCACACGCGACGAGGCCCTCCAGTGCCCGGAACCACGTCTCTGCGAGGTCCTGGACCGTCTCCTTGGGCAACAGCCCTTCCAGATAGGACCAGTGGGCGGCCAGCACCGGCCCGTCCGCCCGGTCCTCGGTCACCACGTTGACGCTCAGCGCGTGGCCCTCCCGCATCGCCGCCTCCGGGCCGATGTCGGCCGCGTCCTCCTCGGGGGCGTACGACCAGTCGGTCTCCTCCGGGATCCCGAACCGGCCCAGGTAGTTGAACTCCACATGGGCCTGTTCGCGGCTCGCCAGGGCCTCGCGGGTACGGGGGTTCAGATGCCGCAGCAGGCCGTAGCCGACGCCGTTCGCGGGCAGCGACGCCAGATGCTCCCGGACCCTGCGGACGCTCTCCTCGGCGGCCGGGCCGCCCGAGAACGCCTCGGCCGGGTCGACGGGTCCGGTGTCCAGGCGGACGGGGAAGACGCTGGTGAACCAGCCGACCGTCCGGGACAGGTCCACGCCGTCGCCGCCCAAATCCTCCTCGCGGCCATGGCCTTCGAGGTCGACGAGGACCGAGGTGTCCGAACCGCCGGACCGGCGCCGCCAGTCGGCGAAGGCCAGCGCGAGCCCGGCCAGCAGCACGTCGTTGACGCCCGCGCCGAACGCGGCGGGCACCGCCGACAGCAGCGGTCCGGTGCGCTCGGCGGGCAGCCGCAGCACGACCTCGCGCTGGGTGGCGGTGGTGTCGCGGTCCGGGTCCCGTTCCCGGGCGAGCGGGAGCGGTTCCGTGCCGCCGTCGAGGACGTCGGTCCACACGGAGAGCTCGGCCTCCCGCTCCGGCGCCTGCGCGAGCTCGGTGAGCAGCCGCGACCAGCGGGCGAAGGAGGTCTCGACGGGGACGAGGCCGACCGGCCGGCCGGCGCGGACGTCCTGCCAGGCCGCCGCGAGGTCCGGCAGCACCACCCGCCAGGACACGCCGTCCACGACGAGGTGGTGGGCCATCAGCATCAGCCGGCCCGGGGCGTCGCCCGCGTCGAACCACACCGCCCTGACCATCGCGCCGGCGTCCGGGTCGAGCAGCGCCCGCGCCGCGTGCGTGTGCTCCCGTACGGACTCGGCCAGGTGCGCGGCGTCCAGTCCGGCGACGTCGACCCGTTCGATCCACCCCGCCGCGTCGACCGCGCCGACGGGCGGCACGTGCAGCGACCAGTCCTCGACGTCCTCGCGGGAGGGCCGTACCAGGGTGGCGCGGAGCAGGTCGTGCCGGTCGGCGAGGGCCTGGAGCACGGCGGTCAGGCCGGGCAGGTCCAGCTCCGCGGGGGTGCGGACGAGGGCCGCCTGGTGGTAGGTCGCGAACGGGCCGCCCAGTTCGCGCAGCCAGTGCATCACCGGGGTGAGGGGCACGGCGCCGGTGCCGTCGTCCTCGCGGCGCGGCGCGGCGGCGTCGGCCGCCTCGGCGACCGTGGCCAGCGCGGCCGCCGTGCGGTGGCGGAACACCAGCCGCGGGGTGATCCGCAGGCCCGCCGCGCGGGCCCGGCCCACGAGCTGCATGGCGACGATGCTGTCCCCGCCGAGGGCGAAGAAGTCGTCGTCCACGCCGACCCGTTCGAGCCCCAGCACGTCGGCGAAGACCGTGCAGAGGAGCTCCTCCACGGGGGTGGCGGGCGCCCGTCCGCAGGACAGGGCGGAGAAGTCGGGCGCGGGCAGGGCCGCGCGGTCCAGCTTGCCGTTGGCCAGCTGCGGGAACCGCTCCAGGGCGACGACGGCCGCCGGGACCATGTGGTCCGGGAGCCGGGCGGCGACATGAGCGCGCAGCAGGGCGGGATCGAGCGCCGACTTCGCGGCCGGATCGTCGGGTGCGGTCCGGTCGGGTGCGCTCTCCTGGGCCGGGACGACGTATGCCACGAGCTGCTTGCGCGCACCTTCTTGATGGACCGTCACCAGTGCCTGGCCGACCGCTGGATGGGCGGTGAGCGCGGCCTCGATCTCGGCGGGCTCGATGCGGAAGCCGCGGATCTTGACCTGGTCGTCGGCGCGGCCCAGATAGTCGAGGCGTCCGTCGGCGGTCCAGCGGGCCAGGTCGCCGGTGCGGTACAGCCGTGAGCCGGGCGGGCCGAACGGGTCGGCCGTGAACCGTTCGGCGGTCAGTCCTGGGCTGCCCAGATAGCCGCGGGCGAGGCCGCCGCCCGCGAGGTAGAGCTCGCCCAGGACGCCGGGCGGGGCCGGCTGGAGCCGGTCGTCGAGGACGTACGCCCGGGTGCCGGCCACCGGCCGTCCCACCAGGGGCCGTTCGCTGTCGCGGACGCGTCCCACGAGGGCGTCCACGGTCGACTCGGTCGGCCCGTACAGATTGAACGCCTCGGTGCCCGGCAGCTCGGACAGCCGCTTCCAGAGGGCTACGGGGACGGCCTCGCCGCCCACGCCGACGACCGCGAGCGGGCAGTCGCCGCCGCGCAGGAGTCCGCTGTCGGCCATCTGCGCGAAGAACGACGGGGTGACCTCCAGGAAGTCGAAGCGGTGCCGGAGCACGGCGTCGGCGACGAGCTCGGGGTCGCGCCGCGCCTCTTCGGACAGCACATGGACGCAGTGCCCGTCCAGCAGCCACAGCTGGGGCTGCCAGGAGGCGTCGAAGAAGAACGACCAGGCGTGGCCGACGCGCAGATACCGGCGCCCGGCGGCCTCGACCGCCGGGAGGTAGAGGGTCTCGCGGTGGCTGTGGAAGAGGTTGCCGAGGGTCTCGTGGGTGATCACCACGCCCTTGGGACGGCCGGTGGAGCCCGAGGTGTAGATGACGTACGCCGGGTGCCGGGGCGTCAGCGGCGCGGTGCGGTCGGCGTCGACGAGGTCCGCCGGGTCCTGGGCGGCGATCCGCTCCGCCGTGGCCGGGTCGTCCAGCAGCAGGGGCGCCGTACCGGGCGGCAGAGCGGCGGCGAGGTCGCGGGTGGCGAGGGTGAGGACGGGTCCCGCGTCGGCGAGGACGTCGGCGGTGCGCTCCACGGGTGCGTCCGGGTCGAGCGGCAGATAGCCGGCACCCGCCTTGTGGACCGCGAGGACGGCCGTCAGGAAGCCCGCGGTGCGCGGCAGCGCGAGCGCCACGAACCGCTCGGGTCCGGCGCCCGCCTCGACCAGCAGCCGGGCCAGCCGGTTGGCGTCCGCGTTGAGCTCGGCGAAGGTCAGCTCGACGCCGTCGGAGGCCGCGGCGGGCCGCTCGGCGTTCGTGCGCGCCTGCTCCTCGAAGAGGGCGGGCACGGTGGTCGGCTCGCCGGCCGGCGGCCTGCTGTGCCAGCCGCCGGCGAGCAGGGCCCGCTCGTCCGCGTCGAGGACGTCGATGCGGCCCACCGTGGTGTCCGGGTCGGCGGCCACGGCGCGCAGGACGCGTCGCAGGCGGTCGGCGAAGGACTGCGCGGTGGCGTGGTCGAACAGGTCGGCGCTGTACTCCAGCACGCCGTCCACGCCGCTGCCGTCGCCGCGCTCCACGAAGTCGAAGGAGAGGTCGAACTTGGCGGTCGTCTGCGCCACGTCGTCCCGGCGGGCGTTCAGTCCGGGCAGTGCCGTGTCGTCCCCGCCGGAGGCCAGGTACACCACCATCACCTGGAACAGCGGGTGACGGGCGAGCGACCGGGCCGGGTTGAGCGTGTCCACCAGCCGCTCGAAGGGCACGTCCTGGTGGTCGAAGGCGGCCAGATCGGATGCGCGGACGCGCGAGAGCAGCTCCCGGAACGTCGGATCGCCGGACGTGTCGGTGCGCAGCACCAGCGTGTTGAGGAAGAATCCGACGAGGTCGTCCAGGCCCGCGTCGGTGCGGCCGGAGATCGGGCTGCCGATCGGGATGTCGTGGCCGGCGCCGAGCCGGCTGAGGAGTGTGGCGACGGCGGCCTGGAGCACCATGAACACGCTGACGCCGTTGTCGCGCGCCAATCGGTGCAGTCCGGCGGCCAGTTCGGCGTCGAGCGAGAGGTCGGCGGCGCCGCCGCGGTAGGTCGCCTCCAGCGGGCGGGCCCGGTCCACGGGCAGCGCCAGCTCCTCGGGCAGCCCGGCCAGCGCCTGCTTCCAGTAGGCGATCTGCCGTGCCGCGAGGCTCGCGGGGTCCTTCTCGTCGCCGAGCACCTCGCGCTGCCACAGCGTGTAGTCGGCGTACTGGACCGCCAGCGGCTCCCACTCGGGCGCCCGCCCGGCGGTGCGGGCGGCGTACGCGAGCGCGAGGTCCCGGTGGAGCGGGCCCTCCGACCACTCGTCGCCGGCGATGTGGTGCAGGAGCAGCAGCAGGGTCCACTCCTGCTCGCCGGTGCGGAACAGGTGGACGCGGAGCGGGGCCTCGCGGTCCAGCTCGAACCCGTACGCGCCGGCCTCCGCCAGGAGTTCGGGCAGCAGGTCCTCGTCCGTGTCGGTCAGCTCGAAGGGGACGCGGGCCTCGTCGGGCGCCAGCACGAGCTGGCGGGCCCGGCCCTCGTCGTCGGGGAAGACCGTGCGCAGCGTCTCGTGCCGTACGACGACGTCGTGCACCGCGGCCCGCAGCGCGTCGACGTCCAGCGCGCCCGTCAGCCGCCAGGCCGAGGGGATGTTGTACGTCGCGCTGGGGCCATCGACCTGGTAGAGCACCCAGAGGCGCTGCTGGGCGGAGGACAGCGGCAGCAGGTCGGGGCGCGGCCGGACGGCGAGGGCCGGGCGGTCCGCGGCCGTCCCGTCGGCCTGCTCGGCGAGGCGCCGGGCGAGCCGGGCCGGCGTCGGGGCCTCGAAGATCGTGCGGAGGGACGCCTCGGCGCCGAGCGCGGCCCGGATCCGGGCGGTCAGCCGCATGGCCAGCAGGGAGTGCCCGCCGAGCGCGAAGAAGTCGTCGTCGACGCCCACTTCGGGCACGTCGAGGACGGCGGCGAAGGCCTCGCACAGGAGGTCCTCGCGCGGGGTGCGCGGCCGGCGTCCGGAGGCGAGCGCGGTGAGGTCGGGCGCGGGCAGCGCCTTCGCGTCGAGCTTGCCCGCGACCGTGCGCGGCAGGGCCGCCAGGGCGACGAACGCCGTCGGCACCATGTGGGCGGGCAGGGCCGCGGCCGCGTGGCGGCGCAGCTGGGCGGGGTCCGGGGTGCGGCCGCCGGCCGGGAGGACGTACGCGACGAGCCTGCGCGCGCCGGGGGTGTCCTCGCGCACCACCACGGCGGCCGTGGCCACGTCGGGGTGGGCGGCGAGCAGCGCCTCGATCTCGCCGAGCTCGATGCGGAAGCCGCGGAGCTTGACCTGCCCGTCGGCCCGGCCGAGGAACTCCAGGGACCCGTCCCGGCGGCGCCGGACGAGGTCGCCCGTGCGGTACATCCGGGCGCCGGGCGCGCCGAACGGGTCGGCCGTGAACCGCTCGGCGGTCAGCCCGGGCCGGTTCAGATAGCCGCGGGCCAGGCCCTCGCCGGCGAGGTACAGCTCGCCGGCGACGCCCGCCGGGACGGGCCGCAGCCGCTCGTCCAGGACGTGGGCGCGGATGTTGTCGAGCGGCGCGGCCCAGCGGCCGGAGGCGCCGCTGTGCCAGCCGTAGGCGTCGACCGCGCTCTCGGTCGGCCCGTACAGGTCGTGGACCTCGGCGCCGGGCAGGGCGCACAGCCGCTCCCACAGCGGGGCGGGGGTCGCCTCGCCGCCCACGACGATGACGCCGGGGAGGTGGGCGCCGGGCGCCAGGAAGCCGTGGTGGATCATCTCGCGGAGGTAGGTCGGGGTGACGTCGAGCATGTCGATCCGCTCGCGGCCCAGGTAGGCGAAGAGCGCGGCCGGGTCGGCCAGGGCGGCCTCGTCGGCGATGTGCAGCTCGTGCCCGGCGAGCAGCCAGACGAGCGGCCCCCAGGAGCCGTCGAAGCTGAACGAGGCCGCGTGCACGGCCCGCAGCCGGCTGCGGCCGAGGGATCGCTCGGCGGGCTGGACGAGGTCGTCGCGGTGGGCGGCGACGAGGTTGCTCAGTCCGCGGTGGGCGCCGACGACGCCCTTGGGGGCGCCGGTGGACCCGGAGGTGAAGATGACGTATGCAGCGCCGGAGGGGGCGGGAGGCACCGCGGCCGGAGCCTCGTCGGCGGCCTCCTCGCGCAGCGCGTCCTCCAGCAGGACCACCGGGTACCCGTCCGGCAGGCTCGGCGCCAGCTCCGCCGTGGTGAGGACGCACAGCGGCGCCGTGTCGCGGAGCATGAACTCCAGCCGGTCGGCCGGGTACTCGGGGTCGAGCGGCAGATAGGCGGCGCCGGACTTCAGGACGCCGAACAGGGCCGGGACCATCTGCGCGCGGGGCAGGGCGAGGGCGACGACCTGCTCGGCGCGGGCGCCTCGGCGCAGCAGGAGCCGGGCCACGGCGTCCACCCGCTCGCCCAGCTCCCGGAAGGCGAGCCGGTCCGCGCCGGCGGCGAGGGCGGGCGCGTCGGGCCGGGCGCGGACGACGTCGTCGAGGATCTCGGTGACGGACCGGGTCTCCACGGGGCGTGCGGTGTCGTTCCAGCCGGTCGCCGCGGCCGTCGTCTCCGCGTCGGTGAGGACGTCCAGGGACCGCACCGGACGGGCCGGGTCCTGGGCGATCTGCTCCAGGAGGCTCAGCAGCCGCTCGAGGAGCCCGGCGGCTGTCTCCTGGTCGGCGAGGTCCCTCGCGTACTCCAGCAGCAGGGCCATGTCCTTGCCGGGGCCGTGGTCGACGACGGTGAAGTCCAGGTCGAACTTGGCCATGCCGGTGTCCATGTCGAACCACTCGGTGGGCAGGCCGAACAGCTCGGGGTCGCCGTCGGGGCGGTGGTGGTAGCCGAGCATCACCTGGAAGAGCGGGTTGCGGTCGGCGGCCCGGGCCGGGTTGACCGCCTCGACGACCCGGTCGAACGGCACGTCCTGGTGCTCGAACGCGGCCAGCGCCGCCTCCCGCACCCGCCCGAGGAGCCCCTCGAAGGACGGGGCGCCGGACAGGTCGGTGCGCAGGACGAGGGTGTTGACGAAGAAGCCGACCAAGTCGTCCGCGGCGCTGTCGGTGCGGCCCGCGATGGGCGCCCCGAGCGGGATGTCGTCCCCGGCGCCGAGCCGGTGCAGCAGGGCGGCGGCAGCGGCCTGGAACAGCATGAACATGCTGACCTGGTGGGCGCCGGCCAGGTCCCTCAGCGCGGCCGCGGTCGCGTCCGGGAGGGCAGCGCGGACGACGGCGCCGCGTCCGGTGGCGCGGGTCGCGCCCGGGCGGTCCAGGGGCAGCGGGATCTCCTCCGGAAGCCCGCCGAGGGCGCGCGTCCAGTAGGCGAGCTGCTCCTGGCCGACCTCGGCGAGGAGGCGGTCCTGCCAGAGGGTGTAGTCGGCGTACTGCACCGGCAGCGGGGCCGCCCACTGCGGCGCCCGGCCCGCGGTGCGGGCCGCGTACGCGTGGTGCAGGTCGGCGAGGAAGGGGCGGTCGGACCACTCGTCGGTGGTGATGTGGTGCAGGACGACGGCCACGACGTGGTCGTCCGCGGCCAGGCGCAGCACCTCGGCGCGCACCGGGAGCTCGGCGCCCAGGTCGAACGGGCGGCGCTGGGCCTCCTCGATCCGCGCCGCCAGGGCGGTCTCGGCGCAGTCCTCCAAGCGGAAGTCCGGCTCGGCCTCCCCGGGGGCCGCGATCCACTGGTACGGCTCGCCGTCGGCCTCCACGAAGCGGGTCCGCAGCGCCTCATGACGGTCGGCGAGGTCGCCCAGCGCGGCGCGCAGGGCGTCGACGTCCAGGGCGCCGCGGAGCCGGAACACCAGCGGGAAGTTGTACGCGACGCCGTCCCCGGTGATCCGCTCCACCAGCCACAGCCGGCGCTGGGCGGCCGACAGGGGGATGCGGGCGGGCCGTTCGGCGGGCTCCAGCACCGGGCGGGCCGGGCGTCCGACCGCCGCCCGCAGCGCCAGCTTCTCGGGGGTGGGCGCCTCGAACAGGTCGCGGATCGCCAGCTCCGCGCCCAGCTCGGTGCGGGCCCGGCTGACCAGCCGGGTCGCCAGCAGCGAGTGGCCGCCCAGGTCGAAGAAGTCGTCCTCCGCGCCGGTCCGGGGCAGTCCCAGCACCTCGGCGAAGAGCCGGCACAGCACCTCCTCGACCTCGGTCCGCGGACCGCGCCCCGCCGACAGGGCGACGGCGGGCTCCGCGTCGGGCAGCGCGCGCACGTCGAGCTTGCCGTTGTCGTTCATCGGCAGGCCCGGCAGCACGACGAAGGCGGCGGGCACCATGTAGCCGGGCAGCCGCTGCCCCAGGCCGTCGCGCAGCCGCCTGATCAGCGCGGTGTGGCCGCGTCCCGCGGCCGGGGTGTTGGCGTACGGGGCGTCGCCGCGGTCGGGGCGCGGCCGGTACAGGCCGGCCGTGCGCTGCGCCTCGGCGCCGGGGACGAACACGGCGTCGTAGCGGCCGATCTCGTCGGACCAGGTGGTCAGCAGCCGGCAGCCGTGCGCCTCGGCCGTCTCCCGCAGGTCCTCCGGCTCCACGCCCGGCGCGGCCGCGCCGAGAGGGCGGGCGGCGTCCAGGGCGCGCAGGGCGGCGAGGTCGCCGGCGGTGCGGGGGTCGGGAATGCCGCGCACCCGGAGCGGTCCGGCGCCGTCCAGCCGGGTGCGGAGCGCGTCCGGCCCGCTCCAGTCGAGGACCGGGGCGCCGTCCAGGGCGAGCGCGTCCCCCTCGTACAGCACCACGTCGTACCGGTAGCGCGTCAGCTCGTTGTGGCCCCTGCCCGCCTTGGTGCGCAGCTCCACGCCGACGCCGAGGGCGGTGAACCAGTCCGGGTCGACGAGGAGTTCCTTCTCCAGGGCCAGGCCCCGGTCGACGGCCCGGCGCAGCGCCTCGGGCTCCGCGTCCGTCTCGGCGCGGGCGGCCTGGATGCCGGCCTGGAACACGCGCGCCTGGCGCAGGTCCCGCACATCGCCGAGGAACAGGGCGCCGCCGGGCGCGAGCAGGCCCAGCGCGCCGCGGATCACCTGGTGCAGATGGTCCAGGCTCGGGAAGTACTGGACGACGGAGTTGACGACGACGGTGTCGAAGAAGCCGACGGGCAGACCGTCCGTCGACTCGGCGGCCTGGCAGCGCAGTTCGACCTTCCGGGCCAGCTCCGGGTCGGCCTTCAGCTCCTCGCCGAGCTTGCGGATGACGGGGGCGGCGAAGTCGGTCGCCCAGTAGGCCTCGGCGTCCGGGGCGAGCTGGGAGAGCAGCAGGCCGGAGCCCACGCCGATCTCCAGGACGCGCCGGGGCCGCAGCTCCCGGATGCGGGCCACGGTGGCCTCGCGCCACTCGCGCATATGGTCCACGGGGATCGGGGCGCCGTCGTAGGAGCTGTCCCAGCCGGCGAAGTCCTCGGTGAACAGGGCCGTGCCGATCTCGCTGTACTCGGCGGAGTAGATCTCCTGCCACTCCCCGATCTGCTCGCGCTCGGCCGACGCGCGGGCCTGGGCGTCGAGTTCGGCCGGGACGACGTAGCCGACGAGCCGCTTGGAGCCGGGGGCGCCGGCGTCGTCGCGGGCGACGACGGCCGCCTGGGAGACCTCGGGGTGCTGGGCGAGGGCGGTCTCGATCTCGCCCAGCTCCACGCGGTAGCCGCGGACCTTGACCTGGTCGTCGGTGCGGCCGAGAAAGTCCAGGTTGCCGTCGGCGCGCCGCCGGACCAGGTCGCCGGTGCGGTACACGCGCTCGCCGGGCAGGCCGTACGGGTCGGCCACGAAGCGCTCGGCGGTCAGACCGGGACGGTCGAGGTAGCCGCGGGCCAGACCCCCGCCCGCGATGTACAGCTCGCCCGCCACGCCGTCCGGAACGGGCCGCAGCCAGGTGTCGAGGATGCGGGCGCGGGTGGCGCGGATGGGCTTGCCGACGGTCGGCGTAGCACTGTCGTGCGTGCCGCCGCCGAGGGTGTTGATGGTGTACTCGGTGGGCCCGTACAGGTTGTAGCCGTAGGTGCCCTCGGTGTCCCGCAGGGTGTTCCACACGGCCTCGGTGACCGCCTCGCCGCCGAGCAGCACCAGCGGCGGCCGGTGGCCCTGGAGCAGCCCCTCCTCGATGAGGAGATGGGCGTACGTCGGGGTCACGTTGACCACGTCGACGCGGTGCTCCTCGCAGTACGCCACCAGCGCGATGGCGTCCCTGCGCAGCTCCTCGTCGCAGATGTGCACCTCGTGGCCCTCGACGAGCCAGAGCAGCTCCTCCCACGACATGTCGAAGGCGAACGACACGGTGTGCGCGATCCGCAGCCGCCGCCCGCCGGCCGAGGCGATGGCCGGGGCGAAGATCTCCTTCTGGTGGTTGAGCTGCATATTGGTCAGACCGGCGTACGGGGTGACGACGCCCTTGGGGCGGCCGGTGGAGCCGGATGTGTAGATGACGTACGCCGGGTGGTCCAGGCTGAAGGACGTCTCGACGGCGGCGTCGGGCAGGGCGGCGAGCTCGGCGGCCGTGTCCGGGTCGTCGAGCAGCAGCCGGGGGACGTCTGCCGTGAGGGTGCGCGAGACCGCCCGCGTCGACAGCAGGAGCAGCGGGCGGGCGTCGGCCAGCATCAGGGACAGCCGCTCGGCCGGGTGGTCGAGCTCGAGCGGCAGATAGGCGGCGCCGGTGCGCAGCACGGCGAACAGGGCCACGACCGTGTCGATCGAGCGGGGCAGGCCGAGCGCGACCACCCGCTCGGGTCCGGCGCCGCGGGCGATCAGCAGCCGGGCCATGCGGTTGCAGCGCGCATCGAGCTCGGCGTAGGTGAGCGTGGCGGCGCCGAAGACGAGGGCGGTGTCGTCGGGGGTGCGGGCTGCCTGCGCGGCCAGCATGTCGGCGACGGTCTCGTGGGGCACGGGCTGGCGGTTGCCGGCGTCCTCGCGGGCCAGCAGGGCGGCCTCGTCGGGCAGCGCGGAGTCGAGCGAGCCGACGGGGGCGGCCGGATCGGCGACCAGCCGGTCGACCAGGAGCACGAACCGGTCCAGCAGGCGGCGCGCGTATCCGCCGTCCAGCAGGTCGGGCCGGTAGGCGAGGGTCACGCGGACGCGCTCGCCCGGGGTGACGACCAGGTTGGCCGGGTAGTGGGTGGCGTCCACGTTGGCGACGGCGGTGGCGCCGTGCCGGTCGCGCAGCTCGGCGAGCCGCTCGTCGGTGTCGGCGTTGCGCAGCACGAACAGCGTGTCGAACAGCCGGCGGTGGCCGGTCTCGGCCTGGAGCACGCCCAGGCCCAGATACTCGTACGGCATCAGCGCCAGCCGCTCGCCCTGGATACGGCGGAGCAGGTCGAGGACCGGCTCGCGCGGGTCGAAGGCGATACGGGCGGGGACGGTGTTGAGGAACATGCCGATGACGTTCTCGACGTCCGGCACCTCGCTGGGGCGTCCGGCGACGGTCGTGCCGAACGCGATGTCGGTCCGGCCGGTCGCCGCCGCGAGGGCCAGGCCCCAGGCCGCGTTGAGCACGGTGTTCAGCGTGAGGCCGTGCCGGCGGGCGGTGTCGCGCAGCCGCTCGCCGACCTCGGGGGCGAGCTGGGCGTCGAGCTGCTCGGGGATCACCGGCTCCAGACCGCGGTCCGAGACGGCGGGCGCCAGCAGCGTGGGCTCGTCGAAGCCGGCCAGGGCGGTGCGCCAGGCGCGGGTGGCCTCCGTGTCGTCCTGGCGCTCCAGCCAGGTCAGATAGTCGCGGTAGGAGCCGGTCCTGGCGAGGCCCTCGGCCTCTCCCCCGCTCTCGTACAGCGCGAACAGCTGGTCCAGGAACAGCCAGGCCGACCAGCCGTCCCACAGGATCAGATGGCGCCCGAACACCAGGCGGTCGCCGCGCTCGTCGCCGAGCCGCACGAGCAGCATCCGGAACAGCAGCGGGCAGGTCAGGTCGAAGCGGCGGGAGCGCTCCTCGTCCATCAGCTCCCGCATCCGCGCGTCCTGTTCGGCCGCCGTCAGGGCGGACAGGTCGACCTCGGTCAGCGGGATCTCGGCGTCGCGCACGATGAACTGCACCGGCTGGCGCAGCCCTTCGCTGGTGAACCCGGCGCGCAGGCTGGGATTGCGGGCGAGCAGGGCGCCGGCGGCGGCCAGCAGCCGCTCGGCGTCGACGCGTTCGGCGAAGTCGAAGGACTCGTGGACGGTGTAGACGTCGAGGGTGCCGTCGTCGTACGTGGAGTGGAAGAACAGGCCCTCCTGGAGGGGGGCGAGCGGCCACACGTCCTCGATGCGGCCGGGGGCCAGCCGCTCGACGCGCTCGCGCTCCTCCTCGGTGAGGGCGAAGGCGGCCGCCGAGCCGTCCTGCGCCGGCGCCGCGGGCTCGTCGACGGTCGCCGCGGCGGCGAGGGCCGCCGGGGTGCGGTGCTCGAAGACGTCGCGCGGGTCGAGGGCCAGGCCCGCGCGGCGCGCGCGGCTGCAGACGCCGATGGACGTGATGCTGTCGCCGCCGAGCAGGAAGAAGTCGTCGTCCACGCCGACGTCGGGGAGCTTCAGCACGGCGGCGAAGATCTCGGTGAGGAGCTGTTCGCGGGGGCCGCGCGGGGCACGGGCCTCGGCCCGGACGGCCTGCGGGGCGGGCAGCGCGGCCCGGTCCAGCTTGCCGCTGGGGGTGAGCGGCACGGCGTCCAGGACCACCCAGGCGCTGGGGACCAGGGCGGCGGGCAGCGAGGCGGCGAGGGCCTCGCGCAGGGCGGCGACGTCGGCCGGGGGCGCGGCCGGCACGACGTACGCGACGAGCCCGCCGTCCCGTACCGTCACGGCGGACTGTGCCACCTCGGGCAGGGCCGTCAACGCGGCCTCGATCTCGCCGAGTTCGATGCGGTTGCCGCGCAGCTTGACCTGGCGGTCGGTGCGGCCGAGGTACTCGATCACCCCGTCCTCGCGGCGGCGGACCAGGTCGCCGGTGCGGTACATACGGCTGCCGGGCGGGCCGTAGGGGTCGGCCGTGAACCGCTCGGCGGTGAGCGCCGGGCGGGCGTGGTAGCCGCGGGCGAGCTGCACGCCGGTCAGATACAGCTCGCCGGGCACGTCGTCGGGCGCCGGGCGCAGGCAGGGGTCGAGGACGCGCAGGCCGGTGTTCCAGACCGGGCGCCCGATGGGCACCGAGGCGCCCTCGCCGGCGCCGTCGCAGGCGTGGTGGGTGACGTCGACGGCCGCCTCGGTCGGCCCGTACAGGTTGTGCAGGGGGACGCCGGTCAGGGCGTGCCAGCGGGCGGCCGCGGCGGCCGGGAGGGCCTCGCCGCTGCTCAGCACGCGCCGCAGCGACGCGGCCCAGCCGGGGTCGCCGGCGACCTCGTCGGACTGGAGGAACGCCTCCAGCATGGACGGCACGAAGTGCATCGTGGTGACGCGCTCGGCGCGGACGAGGGCGGCCAGGTAGGCGGGGTCGCGGTGGCCGTCGGGGCGGGCGAGGACCACGGCGGCGCCTTCGCGGAGCGGCCAGAAGAACTCCCAGACCGACACGTCGAAGCTGGACGGGGTCTTCTGGAGCACCCGGTCGTCGGCGCGCAGTCCGTAGGCGCCCTGCATCCAGGCGAGCCGGTTGACGATGGCGCGGTGGGAGACGACGACGCCCTTGGGGCGGCCGGTGGAGCCGGAGGTGTAGATGAGGTAGGCGGGGTCGTCGGGGCGGGCGGGGCGCGGCGCGGGGCCGGCCTCGGTCGCGGAGGTCTCGGCCGCCGGGGATTCGGTCGCCGGGGTGTCGGTCGCCGGGGTCTCCTCCTCGGCGTCGAGGAGCAGTACCCGGGTGCGGCCGCTCTGCGGCAGGCGCCCCGCCGTGGCGGAGAGCGCGAGGACCGTCCTGGCCCCGGAGTCGGCGAGCATATGGGCCACGCGGTCGGCCGGGTAGTCCAGGTCGACCGGCAGATAGGCCGCCCCTGACTTCAGCACGCCGAGCAGCGCTGTCATCAGCTCCGTCGAGCGGGGCACGGCGACCGCCACGAACTCTCCGGGGCGGGCCCCGCGGGCGCGCAGCCGGGCGGCCAGCGCCTCGGCGCGGGCGTCGAGTTCGGCGTATGTGAGCGTGGCGGCGCCGAAGACGACGGCCGTCGCGTCCGGGGTGCGGCGCACCTGCTCCGCGAACGCCTCGGCGAGGGTGGTCTCGGGGACCTCCCGTTCCTCGCCCTGGGGGTGGGCGCGCAGCGCCTCGTCGGGCGAGAGCAGGTCGAGGGAGGCGGCGGTCCTGGCCGGGTCCTCGGCGATCGCCTCCAGGATCCGGACCAGCCGGCCGCCGAGCGCGCGGACCCGGTCGGCGTCGAGGCGTTCGGCGTGGTGCTTGAGCCGCAGGTCGAGGCGGGCGCCGGGCTTGACGACGAGGGCCAGCGGATAGTGGACGGCGTCGTTGAAGGCGTCGGCGGTGATGCGCACGGCGCCGGAGGCGTCGCGCAGGTCGGCCTCGGCGGGGTAGTTCTCGAAGACCACGAGGGTGTCGAAGAGCTCGCCCTCGCCCGCGTGCCCGGCCAGCCGCTGGATCTCCGCCAGCCCGAGGTGCTGGTGGTCCAGCAGCCGTGCCTGCTCGTCCTGGAGTCGGGTCAGAAGGTCCCCGAGGGTCTCCCGGGGCGCCCAGCAAAAGCGCGTGGGCAGGGTGTTGATGAACAGGCCCACCATCGAGGCGATGCCGTCGACCTCGCCGTCGCGGCCGGAGACCGTGGTGCCGAACACCACGTCGTCGCGGCCGGTGAGCCTGCCGAGCAGCAGGCCCCAGGCGGCCTGTACGACGGTGCCGAGGGTGACGCCGTGCCGGCGGGCGCGGTCGGCGAGGAGCGCTGTGGTCCGCTCGGACAGCTCCACCCGGATGTGCGCGGGCCGCACGGGCCCGGCGCCGGCCGGGGCGGCGACCAGGCGGGTGGGCTCGTCCAGGCCCGCGAGGGCGGTGCGCCAGGCGTCGCGGGCCGCGTCGCGGTCCTGCTCGGCGAGCCGGCGCAGGAAGGCGCGGTAGGGGGCGACCTCGGCGAGGGGCGGCGCGTCGGCGCCGTAGAACGCCATGAGCTCGCGGTGGAGCACGGGCAGCGACCAGCCGTCGGCCACGATGTGGTGGAACGTCAGGACGAGGCGGCTGCGCTGTGCGCCGAGCCGGATCAGGGCGCAGCGCAGCAGCGGCGGCGCGCCCAGGTCGAAGCCGGCGGCGCGCTCGTCCTCGGCCACCGTCTCGCCGAGGGCCTCGCGGACCGCGCCGTCCTGGGCCGTGAGGTCGATCTCGCGCCAGGGCAGTTCGGCGTCCCGGACGACGATCTGCACGGGGGCGCCGTCGGGGCGCTGGCGGAAGGCGGCCCGCAGCGGCGCGTGGCGGTCCAGGAGCCGTTGGGCGGCGCGGCGCAGGGTGGGCCCGTCGACCGGTCCTGCGAGGTCGAGGACCTGCTGGACCACATAGGTGTCGCCGTCGGCGCCGCCGGTCAGGGCGTGGAAGAAGAAGCCCTGCTGGAGGGGGGTGAGGGGCAGCAGCTCCTCGACGGCGAGGGGGTGCGCGCCCTGGATCTCGGCCAGTTCGGCCGCGTCCACGTCGATCAGGGGGGTGTCGGCGGCCGTGCCGTCGGCGGTGCGGGCGACGGCGGCCTGCGCGAGCGCTTCGACCGTACGGTGGCGGAACACCTCGCGGGTGGTGAGCCGAAGGCCCGCCTGACGGGCCCGGACGAGCAGCTGGATGGCGGTGATGCTGTCGCCGCCCAGGGCGAGGAAGTCGTCCTCGGCGGTGACCGAGTCCAGGCCCAGCACCTCGGCGTACAGGGCGCAGAGCAGCTTCTCGCGCGGGGTCTGCGGGGGCCGTCCGGAGCTCATCGCCGCGTAGTCGGGGGCGGGCAGCGCCTGCGCGTCGATCTTGCCGCTGGGGGTGACCGGCAGGGCGTGCAGGGGCACGAAGGCGGACGGGACCATGTAGTCGGGCAGCCACTCGGCGGCGTGCCCTCGCAGGGTCCGCATCAGCGCCGTCACATCGCGGAAGGGCGCGGGGCGGTTGGCGTGGGCGTATCCCCCGGCGGTCCGGTACAGGCCGGCGAGGCGGCCGTTGCCGTCGTGGGCGAGGCGGTCGTCATCCTCGCGGGTGAGGACGGCGTCGAACGCGCCGTCGTCGGCGGCGCCGTTCCAGGTGGCCGCCGCGCGGTAGCCGTGCTCGGCGGCGAGGGCGTGCAGGTGCTCGGGGTCGACGCCGGGGGCGGCCGCGCCGCCGCTACCGTCGAGGGCGCGCAGGTCGGCGAGGTCGTCGGCGAGCCGGGCGTTGGGCACACCGGTGACGCGCAGCCGGGCCGGCCGCCTGGCCAGCAGTGCGGCGAGCCCGGTGAGGCCGCCCGCCTCGCTCCAGGGGACCTCGTGCTCGCCCGGTGCGGCGCCCGCGGGCGCTCCGGGGTACAGGACGACGTCGTAGCGGTAGCGGCTCAGCTCGTTGTGGTGGACGGCGCGCTTGATGCGGACGTCGGCGTCGAAGCCGTCGAGGGAGGCGAAGAAGTCCGGGTCCAGAAGGAGTTCGCCCTCCCAGCGCACCGACCGCTCGACGGCCTCGCGCAGCGCGCTCTTGTCGACCGTGTCCGCGGCGGTCCCGGCGTCCGAGGCGCCCGCGGCGTCGGCGCCGGTCGCGCGCCGCCGCTCCACGGCGGCGCGCAGGGTGCGCAGCAGCCGCAGGTTGCGGACGTCTCCGACGAGGATGCGCCCGCCGGGCGCGAGGAGCGCGGCGGCCTTGCGCAGGACGTCGGCGAGGTAGTCGGCGCTCGGGAAGTACTGGGCTACGGAGTTGACGACGATCGTGTCGAAGAAGCCGGCGGGCAGGCCGTCGGTGTCGTGCGCGGGCCGGGCGCTCAGCTCGACCTTCGCGGCGAGGTCCTCGGACGCCTCGACCTGGGCGCGCAGGGCGGCGATCGCCTCGCCCGAGAGGTCGGTGCCCCAGTAGGCCTCGCAGCCGGGCGCGACGGCGGACAGGATCAGACCGCTGCCGACGCCGATCTCCAGCACCCGGCGGACGTCGCCGAGTTCGCGTATGCGCTCGACGGTCGCCGTGCGCCACTCGCGCATCTCCTCGACGGGGAGGGGCCGGCCGTCGTACATGCTGTTCCAGCCCGCGAAGTTCTCGCGGAAGCCGTCGGCGCTCTCCGGCCGGCCCTCGGACCCGGCCGCGCGGTAGAGGAGCTCGTGCAGCTCCCGCCACTCCTCGACCTGCCCGTCCGGGTCCTCGCCGCCGCTCGGGGCGTCGAGCGCCGGGACGACGTAGGCCGCGAGCCGCCGGTCTCCGGGCCGGTCCTCGCGGGCGACCACGGTGACCTGGTCGACGGCCGGGTGGGCGCGGAGCACGGACTCGATCTCGCCCGGCTCGATGCGGAAGCCGCGGATCTTGATCTGGGCGTCGGCGCGGCCGAGGAACTCCAGCCGTCCGTCGGCCCGCCAGCGGACCAGGTCTCCGGTGCGGTAGAGCCGCTCGCCGGGAGCGCCGAACGGGTCGGCGACGAAGCGCTCGGCGGTCAGGTCCGGGCGGCCGACGTAGCCGCGGGCGAGGCCCGCGCCGCCGAGGTAGAGCTCTCCCGTGACGCCCGCGGGGACGGGCCGCAGGCAGGCGTCGAGGACGTACGCCCGGGTGCCCGGGTCGGGCACGCCGATCGGGACGACGGAGCCGGCCGGTATGTCCGGGTCGCACAGGCCGAGCGTGGAGTTGGTGGTCGCCTCGGTGGGGCCGTAGGCGTTGAACATCATCCGGCCGCGGGCGTAGCGGCCCACCAGCTCCGGGGAGACGCGCTCGGTTCCGGCCAGCAGGGTGGCTGCGGGCGGCAGTTCGACGTCGTCGGGCATCGCGGCGAGCAGGGCGGGCGGCAGGATCATGAACGTGATGCCGTTGCGCCTCGCGTAGTCGGCGAGCGGCGCGGCGGGCACGCGCAGCTCCGCCGGCACGACGACGAGCCGGCCGCCGGACAGCAGGCCGAGGCACAGGTCCCAGAAGGCGACGTCGAAGCTGGGCGAGGCGAACTGCAGGACCCGGCTGTGCGGGCCGATGCCGAACCGCTCGCTCTGGGTGGCGACGAGCTTGGCCACTCCGCTGTGCGCGAGGACGACGCCCTTGGGGCGCCCGGTGGAGCCCGAGGTGTAGATGACGTAGGCGGCGTTGAGGACGGTCAGCGGCGCGCCCCGGTCCGCGTCGTCGGGGTCGCGGACCGGGCGGCCGGCCAGCTCCCGCGCCGTGTCCGGCGCGTCCAGCGCCAGGGTGGTCATGCCGGGCCGGCCGGGCAGCTCCCGCGCGGTCTCCTGGTCGGTGACCAGGCAGACGGGCGCCGCGTCGCCGAGCATGTAGGCGATGCGGTCGGCGGGGTAGTCGTGGTCGATCGGCAGATAGGCCGCGCCGGACTTGAGGACGGCGACCTCGGCGACGATCAGCTCGGCGGAGCGGGGCAGCGCCAGCGCGACGATGCGCTCGGGGCCGGCGCCCCGGGCGATCAGCGCGTGGGCGAGCCGGTTGGCGCGCTCGTCGAGCTCCGCGTACGTCAGCCGCTCGTCCTCGAAGACGAGGGCGACCTCGTCGGGGCGGCTGCGGACCTGCTCGGCGAAGAGGGCGGGCCAGGTGCCGGCGGGGACCGTGTGCTCGGTGGCGTTCCAGTCGAGGACGACCTGCCGGTACTCGTCCGGGGCCATCAGCTCGAGCCGGACCACGGGCGCGCCGGGCCGCTCCAGCGCGTCGGCCAGCAGGGTCCGGTAGTGGCCGAGGAGCCGCTCCACGGTCGTCCCGTCGAAGAGACCCGCGGGGTACGTCGCCCGCACGGCGCCCTCGGCGACTTCCAGCGACAGGTCGACCGGTCCTGGCGTCTCGCCGCTGGGCCTGTGGACGGTGCCGAACGCCACGTTGGCGAACAGGGCGCCGCCCCGGGTCGGCCGGGGGGCCAGCTCGTCGACGAGGAGCCCGACGGGCACCCGGTGGACGGCGGCGTCCTCCTGGGCCTGCGTCACCCGCCGCACCAGCTCCTGGAAGGCGGGCTCGTGGTCGACGGACACCCGTACCGGCAGCCCGTCGTGCACCACGGTGAGGTCCACGGCGCCGCTGTAGCGGTGCAGCAGCGCGACGAAGGCGGCGAGCAGCACGGCGTCGCTCGCGTCGGGCAGACCGGCCAGGACACGGCTCTCGCGTGCGGGGTCCGGCTCCGGCGGATGCGGCCGGTCGACGGGAAGGGCGGTCTCGGGCGGAAGGGGGATGAGCGTTCGGCGCCAATAGGCCAGGAGTTCTTCAGACCCGCACACAGCTACGTGCCTCCCCAGGCTTCGTCCCGGCCCGGAGCCGGGGGATCGGCGCCATACTAAGGTAAGGGTTACCTAATTTGTATAGCCCTGGCAGGACGGCCGCCCAGAGGGCGGGACAGCGGGCGAGCTCCCGCCCTACAGTTAAGGCAAGCCTGACCAAAGGAAGTTGACGTGGGGACCTCGACGGTCCGGGCGGCCGCGGGCCCCCGCGCAGTACTGCTGCTCGCGCTGGCGTGCGCGGCGCTCTTCGGGCTGTGCGCCCTCTCGATGGCGTACGGCGCGCTCGCCGTGCCCCTCGACCAGGTCTGGGACACGCTTTTCGGCCATGCGCCCAACTCCCGCGTGGACAACGTGATCTGGTCGGTGCGGCTGCCGCGCACCGCGCTCGCCCTGGCCACCGGGGCCGCGCTCGGCCTGTCCGGCGCGCTGATGCAGGCGCTGACCCGCAACCCGCTGGCGGACCCCGGCATCCTGGGGGTCAGCGCGGGCGCGGCCTTCGCCGTCGTCCTGTCGGTCGGCGTCCTCGGCATCGCCTCCGTGTACGGCTACATCTGGTTCGCCTTCGGCGGCGCGCTGGCCGCGAGCGTGCTGGTCTACTTCCTGGGCGGGGTCGGCCGCTCCGGCTCCACGCCGGTCAAGCTCGCCCTCGCCGGAGTCGCGGTGACCTCGGTGCTGTTCTCGCTGACCAGCGCGATCGCCCTGACCGACCCCGACGCCTTGAACCGGTACCGCTTCTGGTCGGCGGGCTCGCTCGCCAACCAGGACACCGAGGTCCTGCTGCGGGTGCTGCCGTTCCTCGCCGTCGGCGCCGTGCTCGCACTGGCCTGCGCCCCGTCCCTCAACAGCCTCGCGCTGGGCGACGACGTCGCCACCTCGCTCGGGCTGAAGCTCGGGCTGGTGCGCATCCAGGGCGTGGCGGCCGTCACCCTGCTGACCGGCGGGGCCGTCGCCGTGATCGGCCCGGTGGTCTTCGTCGGCCTGGTCGTGCCGCATATCGCGCGCGTCCTCGCCCAGTCCGCGGGCA
The DNA here is from genome assembly GCF_040681075.1 of Streptomyces sp. NPDC051907. NCBI lineage: Bacteria > Bacillati > Actinomycetota > Actinomycetes > Kitasatosporales > Streptomycetaceae > Streptomyces > Streptomyces sp. NPDC051907. The sequence continues at coordinate 25,548 of NZ_JBFAYB010000013.1, forward strand.
TCGGCCCCGACCACCGCTGGCTGCTGCCCCTGTCGGCCGTGCTCGCCCCCTGTCTGCTGCTGGCGGCCGACATCGCGGGCCGGCTGATCGAGCGCCCGATCGAGATCCAGGCCGGCGTCCTGGTCGCCTTCATCGGCGGCCCGTTCTTCATCGCGATGGTCCGCCGCCGTCGCCTCGCGGAGCTGTGAGCATGGCGACCGCGCACGCCGGGCGGCGAGCCGTACGGGAGGGGGCGCCCGCCGACACAGCGGTGCCGACGCCGTCCCGGCCCGCGCCGCCGATCCCCCAGCCCTGCCGACCGACCCAGGGGAGCCGCACGCCATGACGACCGAGCTCACACCGGCGGCGGGCCGAAAGGGCCGCACGGACCCCGAGGGCCGCGACGACCGCGACGGCCGCGACGGCCGCGAGAAGTCCAACGGCGGCAAGGACCCCACGCGCCGTGCACCGGTCCGGCGCACCGCCGGGCGGGCCGCCTTCCGCCTCGCCTTCCCGCCCGTGTCCGGGCTGCTGCGGCCCCGGCTGCTGGCCGTGTCGCTGGTCCTCGCGGCCGCCGCGTTCCTGGCGTTCTGCGCGGAGACCGCGATCGGGGACCTCTCCCTGTCCCTCGCCGACGTGACCCGGGCCCTGGTGGGCGGGGGCGATCCCGGCACCCGGCTCATCGTCCAGGAGCTGCGCCTGCCGCGCTCCCTGGCGGGGCTGCTGGTCGGCGTCGCCTTCGGGGTGTCGGGCGCCCTGCTCCAGGCCATGACGCACAACCCGCTCGCCAGCCCCGACATGATGGGCATCACGCAGGGCGCGGGCGTGGCCGTGGTCGCCGGCATCGTCCTCGGCTGGGACGGCGGCCTCAGCACGCAGGCGCTCGGCCTGTTCGGCGCGCTGACCGCGGCGCTGGTGGTGTACGCGCTCGCCTGGAAGCGCGGCGCCACCGGCTACCGGATCGTCCTGGTCGGCGTCGGGGTGGCGTGGATCTGCACCAGCGCCACCGACTATCTGATGGCCCGCGGCCAGCAGTTCCAGGCGCAGGCCGCGCTCGGCTGGCTCGTCGGCAACCTCAACGGCCGCACCTGGAGCCAGATCGGCCCCCTCGCCGTAGCCCTGGCCGTCCTGCTGCCGACGGCGCTGCTGCTCGGGCGGCTGATGCGCACCCTGGAGCTCGGGGACGACGTCGCGCGCGGTCTCGGCACCCGGGTGCAGACGGTGCGGGTGGCGACCCTGCTGGTCGCGGTCGGCCTGGTGGCGTTCGGGACGGCGACCGCGGGACCGGTCGCGTTCGTGGCGCTCGCCGCCCCGCAGGTCGCCCAGCGCCTGGCGGGCACGGCGTTCCCCCCGCCCGTCGCGGCGGGGCTGACGGGCGCCGTGATGGTGCTCGGGTCCGACCTCGTCGCCCGGAAGCTCATCGCGGACACCGAGCTTCCGGTCGGGATCGTGACGGGCGTGCTCGGCGCGCCCGTCCTGCTGTGGCTGCTCGTCCGCGCCAACCGCGCAGGTTCAGGAGGCTGAAGACGTGACATCGACGTACGAAGAGCTCGCCGACGGCCCCGATCTGCGGGCGCGCGGACTGCGCCTGGCGTACGACGACCGGGTGGTCGTCGACGATCTGGACCTCGCGGTCCCCTCGGGGCGGATCACGGCGATCGTCGGGGCGAACGCCTGCGGCAAGTCGACGCTGCTGCGCGCGCTGGCCCGGCTGCTCGCCCCCAAGTCGGGGGCCGTCCACCTCGACGGGCGCGCCGTGCACTCCATACCGACCAGGGCCCTCGCCCAGAAGCTCGGCATCCTGCCGCAGACGCCGGTCGCCCCCGAGGGGCTGACCGTCGTCGACCTGGTGGGCCGGGGCCGTGCGCCGCACCAGACGTGGTGGCGGCAGTGGTCGGCCGCCGACGAGGACGCCGTGCACGAGGCGCTGCGGGCCACGGCGATGAGCGACCTCGCGCACCGGGCGGTCGACGAGCTCTCCGGCGGCCAGCGGCAACGGGCCTGGATCGCGATGGCGGTCGCCCAGGGCACGCCGGTGATGCTCCTAGACGAGCCGACCACGTACCTCGACCTGGCGCACCAGATAGACGTCCTCGATCTGATCACCGACCTGAACCGGCAGCAGGGCCGTACGGTCGTCATGGTGCTCCACGACCTCAACCAGGCGTGCCGCTACGCCGACCACATCGTCGCCATGAAGGCGGGCCGCATCGTCGCGGAGGGCGCCCCGTCCGAGGTGATCACCGCCGCGGTCGTCGAGGACGTCTTCGGGCTGCGCTGCGTGGTCGGCGAGGACCCGGTCAGCCGTACTCCGATGGTCATCCCGATGGGCCGGCACCACGAGGGGGACGACGCGGCGGTGTCGGACGCGGCGCCCGCCGGGGTCACGGGCGCGTAGGACGGGCACACGGCGGTGACCCCGGGGCCTCAGGCTCCCGGGGTCTGCCAGCGCTCTGATCTACGGATGGGGCGTCAGATAGCCGCCCATCGTGCGGAAGTAGTCGGTCGCGGCGTGCTCGGCTCCGTCCTCGGTGCGCACCCGCTTCACCACGAAACCGGGCAGCTTCCCCGAACGCGCCCCGGGGCCGGCCACGATGACGATCCCCTCGCCCTCCTTGATGAAGATCCGTCCGGGGGTGCCGCCGTACCGTCCCTCGGACACGGCCGCCGAGACGATCCGGATGCGCTCGCCCCGGTGGTGGGTGAAGGCGTTGGGGTACGGGTCGGACTGGGCCCGGACGAACCGCTCCAGGTCCTCGGCGGGCCAGGTCCAGTCGATGCGGCTGTCCTCCAGCGCCCGCTTGTGGAAGAAGCTCGAGCGGGAGCGGTCCTGCGGCTTCCACACGGCCTGTCCGGAGGCGATGAGGTCGAGCGACTCGGTGACGAGCGGGCCGATCAGATCGACCGTGCGGTGGAACAGGTCGGTCGCGGTGTCCTGCGGACCGACCGCCACGGAGCGCTGCAACAGCACGTCGCCCATGTCGAGTTCGGCGTCCATGCGGTGCGCGGTGACGCCGACCTCCGGCTCGCCGTTGATGAGGGCCCAGATCAGCGGGGAGAAGCCGGCGTAGGTGGGCAGCAGCGAGTCGTGGACGTTCAGCGTGCCGTGCGGCGGCAGGTCGAAGATCTCGGGCGGCAGCCAGGTGCGCCAGTTGTTCGCGACGATGATGTCGGGCTCGGCGTCCTTGAGCGCGCGCAGCAGCTCCTCGTCGCCCGGGCGGTTGCGCAACAGCACTGGTACGGCGTGCTTTTCGGCCAGATCGGCGACGGAGTCGCTCCAGATCTTCTCGTACACATGGTCGCTTTTGGGATGGGTGACGACGAGAACCACTTCATGCTCGGAATCCAGCAGAGCCTGCAGCGTCCGGTGTCCCCAGGTCTGGTACCCGAACATGACGACTCGCATGTGAGCCCTCCTCAACCATTGCTAGGTAAGGCTAACCTTATCTAACATGTGCCTGCTTAGGGGAGCCTGTGTGCGTTCTTGGCCAAACACTGAGCCCCCTCTACGGAAGGCGATGACGCGGTGACGACAGTGCACAGTGGGGCGGATCTTCCCCTGTACGACGTTCTCGGTATCGGTTTCGGCCCGTCCAACCTCGCCCTCGCAATCGCACTGCACGAGCACAACTCTGCTGCTCCGCAAGGCGAACGACTGCGGGCGGCCTTCCTGGAGAAGCAGCCGCGGTTCGGCTGGCACCGAGGCATGCTCATCGACGACGCCACCATGCAGGTCTCGTTCCTCAAGGACCTGGTGACCATGCGCGACCCCACCAGCGACTTCAGCTTCCTGTGCTACCTGAGCGCACAGGGCAGGCTGGTCGACTTCCTGAACCAGAAGACCCTGTTCCCCCTGCGCATCGAGTTCCACGACTACTTCGAGTGGGCGGCCTCGCGCGTCGACCACCTCGTCGAGTACTCCTCCGAGGTCGTCGCCGTACGACCCGTCACCGAGGACGGCGAGGTCCGCTGGTACGACGTCGCCACCCGCGACCCCGCGGCCCCCGGCCGCCTGACCGTCCGCCGCACCCGCACCCTCTGCGTGGCGACCGGCCTGGAGCCGCACCTCCCGCCCGACGCCGCCCTGTCCGAACGCGTCTGGCACAACAGCGAGCTGCTGCCGCGCGTCGACAGCCTCCTGAGCACCGGCGGCCAGGTGCGCCGCGCCGTGGTCCTGGGCGCGGGCCAGAGCGCCGCGGAGGCCGTCGACTATCTGCACCGCAGCTTCCCCGACGCGGAGATCTGCTCGGTCTTCAGCAAGTACGGCTACACGCCCGCCGACGACAGCCCGTTCGCCAACCGGATCTTCGACCCGGAGGCCGTGGACGTGTTCTTCGAGGCGCCGACCGCGGTGAAGCAGTCCCTGCACGACTACCACCGCAGCACCAACTACTCCGTCGTCGACATGGACTTGATCGAGTCCCTGTCCCGCACGATGTACCAGGAGAAGGTCCAGGGCAGGCAGCGGCTGCGGATGCTCAACGTGTCCCGCATCCGCGAGGTCGCGGCCGGCGCGGACGAGGTGGCGGTGACGGTCGAGTTCCTGCCGACGGGCGAGCGTGCGGTCCTCGCCTCCGACCTGCTGGTGTACGCGACCGGCTACCAGCCCCGCAGGATCGGGGGCAATCTGGGCGACATCGCCAAACTCTGCCTGCGCGACGAGGAGGACGCGCTGCGCGTGGGCCGCGACCACCGCGTGGAGACCGCGCCGAACGTCGCCGCCGACATATACCTCCAAGGCGGCACCGAGCACACCCACGGCCTCACCTCGACCCTGCTGTCCACGACCGCCGTGCGGGCGGGAGAGATCTGCGCGTCCCTCCTCGCCCGCCACACCTCCGAGATGCGCCAGCCCGACCACGCGGTCGGGTAGGGAGGCCGCGTGACGCACCTCGGGCAGCAGGCTGAGGGGCGTCGCGTACGACCTGCCGACGTCGCCCTCAGGCCCCCCTCGCGCCCGACCGACCGACCACGTCCGGGCGCGAAGCGCGGCGGGGCATGACAAAGCGCAGCTGGGCATACGGCATACGGCGTCCGGCCGGACCGCGTCACTCGAACAGCCGCATGGCTCCCGCCAGGCCGCGCTCCTTAGACGCCCGCCCGGCGGCGCTCCCCTGGGACGTCCGGCCGAGGGGCGGGCGCCCGTGTCCGGTGTCAGGCTGAGGTCACCAGTGATCCGCGAAAGGGAACGGCCATGATCACCACTGACTTCGTCCCCGGCTCCCCCTGCTGGCTCGACCTCGGCACTCCCGACGTCCGCGCCGCCGCCGTCTTCTACGGCGACGTGCTCGGGTGGGACTACGAGTCCATGGACGAGGGAGACATGGAAGGGGGCATGTTCCGGAAGAACGGCAAGATCGTCGCCGGGCTCGGCAAGCTGACCGAGGCGGGCGCGCGCTCGGCATGGATGATCTACTTCAGCGTCGCCGACGCGGACGCCACGACCCAGGCCGTCGAGCGCGCCGGCGGCTCGGTCAGAGTCCCGCCGAGGGACCTCGACGAGTGGGGCCGGATGGCCCAGTACAACGACCCGGCGGGCGGCCAGTTCGCCGTCTGGCAGCCGGGGACGAGCAAGGGCGTCGAGATGGTGGACGACCCGGGCTCGATGTCCTGGGTCGAGCTGTACACGACCGACGCGGCGGCCGCCAAGGAGTTCTACGGCGGCGTCCTCGGCTGGCGGTTCAACGATATGCCGCTGCCGGGCGGCGGAGGCACGTACCACCTCATCACCCCCGAGGAGCTCCCCGAGGACCGCATGCACGGCGGCCTCATGGAGATGCCCAAGGAGTACCTCGCCCTGACGGAGGGGCGGCCGTACTGGCACCCCGTCTTCGCCGTGACCGACTGCGACGCCGCGGTCGCCAAGGTCATCGAGAAGGGCGGCACGATCCAGATGGGCCCGGAGGACTCCGAGGGCGTCGGCCGTCTGGCCGTCTGCGTCGACCCCTCGAACGCGGACTTCGTGGTGCTGAAGCCGGAGCAGAGCTGAGCGCACCTCGTCCGCCGAGGATGCGGCCGCCATGCGGCGCCGCAAGGTCGAGGTACGCGAGAAGCGGACCCTCGGCTCCGACGGCTGGGGCCGGGGACCGACACGGTGTTCGCCGGGGCGGGCGCCGGCCGGTCCTTCAGCGACGGTTATATGCCGGTTGTTCTCTCCGCCCTTGCCGACGGCGCCCCCCGCGTGTACGTAGGCATGCGCGCCGCACCGAGGACCGTCTGAGTCGCGTCAAGGGCCTGGCCCCCGAAAGGGGGCGGCGACGGGTCGATCCGGGGTCGGGGAACCGCCAAGCCTGCTTCCATTCGTGAAGTCGCGCGCCTCGTCGTCCGGGTCGATCGCCCCGCCCCTCGGGCGCCCCCGGCACCACGCCGTAGTGCAGGAACAGCGGGAAGCCGTCGCCGAAGCGGGCGCCGTGGAAAGCCCGCCGCGGCCTGCGGATTACTACCGCAAAGACGCCGCGCAGGGGGTCGGGCGAACTCCCGGAGCGCGCGGCGGAGTCACAGCATCCGCAGGCGGTCGCCGGTCGGTGGATCCAGTCAAAAAGCTTGAACACAAATTACACACATCCCCTCTCCACACCGGCCCCCGATGGTCTAGATTGACCGTGCTTCAGCCGTTCGGGGCATCAGATGTTCTGAGCGCCAGATGTTCTGAGTTCAGCCGTTCCAAGGTTCATCTGTTCGAGCATGAGCGACCATTGACGATCTAAAGATCCGGCGCTACTGAAAGCCAGCAGTCACGTCCCCGGCAACAGACGTGGGGATGATCAATTCCTGGAGCCCGAGAGGGGCGCCTTGGGTGCGGGGAGCACCCGGGGTTTCGACGGGCTCCTGGGCGCCTCGAGAGTCTGGCAGGGCAGGCGAGTCCGCTGCCGCCAGGGCGAGTCGTTCACGTAGCTCTGCACGAGCGGGGATGTGCGCGGGAGGCGGGGGCCTCCCGGCAGGGGGAACAGCGCGGCGCGGGAGGCGGGGGCCTCACGCGGGGAGGAACGCGCGGGGGGCTGAGCCTCCCGGGGGGAGGAACAGTGTTAGGCGAGCACGTCGAACCACTGGGGACCTGGGGGGTTCTGTGCGGCAAGGGGGATTAGTCAGCCCGTTTCCGTCAGCGCGCGGGCGTCTGACGAACGGGGCGATCACACAGCCCGCGATCGACTGGGAGCACCGGTACCGCCGTACCGTGATCACCAGCGATACCGTGGCCACCGCCTTCGTAGTAGCGGCGATCGGCAATTTCTTCGGGGCCCGGGACGCGGCCAACTGGCATGAGAAGTGGGGAATTCTCGCATTCGGCACCGAGCTGCTGGTATTAGGGGCGCTCGCGGTGACCCGGTCGTGGGCTCCGGCCGTTCTCGGCCAGGGCGCCGAGGAATTCCGCCGGCTCGGACGCTCGCTGTTCACGGCGACCGTCGTGCTGGCGCTCGGCGGGATCGCCCTGACCTCGCGCAATATCAAGTTATGGATCTTCGTCGCGATCCCGGCGATCGCGATCGTCACCATGACCGCGCGGTATCTGCTCCGCCTCTGGCTGCATAAGCAGCGGAAGGAAGGGCGGTGCCTGAGACCGGTGCTCGCCGCCGGGAGCCCGGCCACCGTGCGCGACCTGATCACCCGGACCCGCAAGTTCCCGCACCTCGGCTGGCGCGTGGACGCGGTGTGCACGACGGACGGTCTCGGGCTCGACGGCGATCAACTGGACGGAGTGCCGGTCGTCGGCCAACTGGCGGACGTCGCGGGCCATGTCTGCCGCGACGGCTACCGTGTCGTCGCGGTCACACCGGACCCGCACTGGTCTCCGGACCGGCTGCAGCGGCTGGCCTGGAACCTCGAAGGCAGCGACGCCGAGATGATCGTGGCCCCGGTGCTGATGGAGGTGGCCGGCCCGCGGCTGCACGTCGACGCGGTGCTCGGGATCCCGCTGCTGCGGGTCAGCATGCCGACCTTCACCGGCGGCCGCCGGGCGGTCAAAGGGGTCGTCGACCGGATGGGCGCGGCGATCCTGCTGATGCTGTTCGCGCCGCTGATGGTGCTCGTCGGCCTGATCGTGCTGGTGGACAGCCGGGGTGGGGCGTTCTACCGCCAGCGCAGAGTCGGCAAGGACGGCCGCGAGTTCACGATCCTCAAGTTCCGCACCATGGTCGTCGGGGCGGACTTGGCACGTGCCGAGCTGGCCGACCGCAACGAAGGCGCCGGCCTGCTGTTCAAGCTCCGCCGGGATCCGCGGGTGACCCGGGTGGGAGCGGTGCTGCGCCGGTACTCGCTCGACGAGCTCCCACAGCTCTTCAACGTGCTCGCCGGCTCGATGTCGCTCGTCGGTCCGCGGCCTCCGCTGCCGGAGGAGTCCGCCGCGTACGGCCCGGACATCCGGCGGCGGCTGCTGGTCAAGCCCGGACTCACCGGTCTGTGGCAGATCAGCGGACGCAGCGACCTGTCGTGGGAGGAGGCGGTCCGGCTGGACCTGCGGTACGTGGAGGACTGGTCGCTCGCCCTGGACACAGTGATCTTGTGGAAGACGCTGCGTGCGGTGCTGTACGGGCAGGGGGCCTACTGATGTGCGGGGGGCGGCGGCTCGACGAGCCGGCCGGGGCGCGGACCGCAGGCCACAAGGGCCTGCCTGGGGGGAGGAACGAGTCATGAGAGTCAGCGTTTTCGGGCTCGGCTACGTGGGCTGTGTGTCGGCCGCGTGCCTGGCCAGCATGGGCCACGAGGTCATCGGGGTGGACGTGAACCAGGTCAAGGTCGACCTGGTCAACGACGGCAAGGCCCCGGTGGTCGAGGAGCGGATCGGCGAGCTCACGGCGGAGGTCGTGCGGAGCGGGGCGTTACGCGCCACCACCGACGTCCGCGAGGCGGTCATGGGCAGCGAGGTGTCGCTGATCTGCGTGGGCACCCCGTCGGAGCCCAACGGCAGCCTGTGCACCACGTACTTGGAGCGGGTCACCGAGCAGATCGGCGCCGCTCTGGCGGAGGGGGCCGAGCAGGGGGGCCGGCACACCGTCGTGTTCCGCAGCACCATGCTCCCGGGCACCTGCCTCAACCTGCTGGTGCCGATCCTGGAGAAGTACGTCGGCGGCACCGCCGGGGTGGACGTCGGCGTCGCGGTCAACCCGGAGTTCCTGCGCGAGGGCACCAGCGTGCGGGACTTCTTCGACCCGCCCAAGACCGTCGTCGGCGAGCTCGACGCGGCGAGCGGCGATGTGGTGGCGGCGCTGTACGAGGGCCTGCCCGGCGAGGTGTTCCGGGTGCCGGTCCCGACGGCCGAGGCGATCAAGTACGCGGACAACGCGTTCCACGGCCTCAAGATCGGCTTCGCGAACGAGCTGGGCGCGGTGTGCCAGGCGCTCGGGGTGGACTCGCACCAGGTGATGGACGTGTTCCTCGCCGACCGCAAGCTGAACATCAGCCCCGCCTATCTGCGGCCCGGCTTCGCCTTCGGCGGCTCCTGCCTGCCCAAGGACTTGCGCAGCCTGGTCCACGCGGCGCAGCGGGCCGACATCTCGGTGCCGATCCTCGCCCATGTGCTGCCCTCGAACTCCGACCATCTGCAGCGCGCGGTGGATTTGGTGGAGCGCACCGGCAGGCGCCGGGTGGGAATGTTCGGGCTGTCCTTCAAGCCCGGCACCGACGACCTGCGCGAGAGCCCGCTCGTCGAACTGGCGGAGAGGCTCTTCGGCAAGGGGTACGACCTGAAGATCTACGACGCCAATGTGAGCCTCTCCCGGCTGATCGGCGCGAACCGCGAGTACATCGAGACCCGGCTGCCGCACCTCGCGCAGCTGCTCGCGGACTCCGTCGAGGAGGTGCTCGAGCACGCCGAGGTGTGCCTGGTGGGGACCAGGGATCCGGCTGTGCTGTCGGCGCTGCCCCATGGCACCACGCCCGGCAGCCCGGCGATCGTCGATCTCGTCCGCCTTCCCGACGCCGAGGCGCGCCGGGCCGAACCGGGGTACGTGGGCCTTGCTTGGTGACAGGTCGTTCAGTGAGACGTCGTTCGGTGGGACAGCCGGCGGCGACCGGTCGGGCCGGCGCGCGCTGATCCTGGTGGAGAACCTGTCGGTGCCGTTCGACCGGCGGGTGTGGCAGGAGTGCACGACGCTGCGCGACGCGGGCTGGGAGGTGCACGTCATCTGCCCCCAGGGAAGCAAGCGGGACACGGAGGCGGAGGCGGTGATCGACGGGGTGCGGATCCACCGCTACCCGTTGCGCGCGGCCACCGGAGGGCCGGCCGGCTATCTGCGGGAGTACGGATCGGCGCTGTGGCATACGGTCCGGCTCGCCCGCACGGTCGGCCCGGTCGACGTGGTCCACGCCTGCAACCCGCCCGACCTGCTGTTCCTGCCCGCCCTGTGGATGAAGAGGCACGGCGCGCGGTTCGTCTTCGACCAGCACGACCTGGTGCCCGAGCTGTACCTCTCCCGGTTCGACCGCGGCGAAGACCTGCTCTACCGCGCCGTGTGCGCGCTGGAGAGGCGGACCTACCGGGCTGCGGACATCGTGCTCGCCACGAACGAGAGCTACCGGGACGTCGCGGTGCGCCGTGGCGGAAAGCGGCCGGGGGACGTGTTCGTGGTGCGCAGCGCGCCCGCGATCGAACGGTTCCAACCGGTGCCTCCCGAGCCGGAGTTGAAGCGCGGCAAGCCCCATCTGCTGTGCTATCTCGGCGTCATGGGCCCGCAGGACGGGGTCGACTACGCCTTGCGGGCTCTCGCGAAGCTGCGCGACGAGCAGGGGCGGACCGACTGGCACGCGGTGTTCGTCGGCGCCGGCGACGCCTTCGAGGCGATGGTGGAGCTGTCGCGGCGGCTCGGGCTCTCGGAGCAGGTGGAGTTCACCGGGCGCATCCCGGACGCCGACCTGGTGCGCTATCTGTCCACCGCGGACGTGTGCCTCTCCCCCGACCCGCGCAATCCGCTCAACGACGTGTCGACCATGAACAAGGTCCTGGAGTACATGGCGATGGGCCGGCCGATCGTCTCGTTCGACCTCCGGGAGGCGCGCGTCTCCGCCGGCGACGCCGCCCTCTACGCGCCCGCCAACGACGAGGCCGAGTTCGCCAGGCTCGTCGCGCTGCTGCTGGACGACCCGGAGCAGCGGGCCCGGATGGGCAAGATCGGCCAGGAGCGGGTCAGCGGGCCGCTCTCCTGGCGGAACTCGCAGGCGTCGCTGCTCGCCGCCTACGCCGCTGCCTGCCGCGACCACGCTCCGGTGTCGAGAGCGCCCCGCACAAGGAAGGGAAGAGGCAGCACCGTTGAGCGATGAAACAATACGTCTGGCCACGATCGGGCGGATCATCCGTCGGCGCGGGCGGCTGCTCACCGTCCTCGCCGTGGTGGGCGCGCTCGTCGGCTACGGCGCCTCTCTGCTGTTCCCTCCGCACTACACGACGTCCGCGTCGGTGCTGCTGCCGGGGGCGTGGGAGGAGCGCGAGCTGGTGACGCAGGCGGAGATCGCCGGCAGTTCGGTGGTGGTCGACCGCGCGGCCGCCACGCTCGGCTGGAAGGACGTCGGCAACAGCGAGCTGCGGGACCGGGTGACCGCGGCGACCGCCGACGGGAACATCATCGAGATCTCGGGCACGGCCGAGACCCCGGAGCGCGCGCAGCGGCTCGCCGACCAGGTGGCCCAGCAGTTCGTCGCGTTCGCCGCGCGGATCTCGGGCGACAGCGACGCCGAGGCGGCGGCGGGGCCCGAGGCACTGCGGCAGATGGTGGTGCAGACCAGCCGCCGTATCACCGAGCTGGCCGACGCGGCCGATCCGGGGCAGACCGTGGAGAGCGTGCAGACCCGCACCGAGCTGGCGAAGCTGCGCACCGCGCTGCACGAGGCCGTCAACAAGCTGGAGGAGGCAGGCCCGGCCGCCGACAAGGCCCACATGGTCGTCATGGGGCCGGCGGCCCGGCCGACCGGCGAGGCGCCGCCGACGAGGGTGCAGCTCATCGTCGCCGGGGCGCTGCTGTTCTTCCTGCTCGCGGTCGTCGGCCATCTCGCCGCCGCGCGGATGAGCCGCCGGCTGCGCACCGAGCCGGAGATCGCCGCGGCGCTGGGCTCGGAGCTGCTGGGCTCCGTCGACGTACCCGGTGAACAGCCCGCCGGCCGGCCGGAGGACAGCAGCCGGCGGGCCCGGATCCGCCGGCTGCTGGGCCTCGACGTCCGGTGGGACCTACCGAGTCCGCAGACGTCCGGCGACGAGACCGGCAGGCAGATCCGCTACCGGCGGGTGTGCGCCCGCCTCCGGGACCAGCTGGCGGCCCCCGGGCGGCTGCTGGTCGTCGTCCCGGACGGCGACGAGACCGCGCTCCGGGCCGCCGGGCGGCTCGCCGCCGAGGCCGAGAGCGATCTCCCCCCGAGCTCGTCGAGCGGGGGCCCCCTGCTGCGCGTGGTGGAGGTCGCGGTGGACCGGCCGATGGTGCCGGACCGCGACGACGAGTCCGGCGCCCTGGTCGTGCTCAGCGCGGGCAGCTGGACCGCGGGCGAGCTCGCGGGCATCGCCGAGGCGTGTGCGGACGCCGAGCACGAGGTCGTCGGCATCGTCCTCGCCGACACGGCGTGGGCCCGTCCGACGCGGTCCGCCGGCCGTCGGGATGCCGCCACTGCGGCGCTCGCGGGCGGCGGCGCGAGGGGAGGCTCAGGATGACGACGACGAGTACGACGTCAGGGCCGTCGGCCGGCGGTCCGCTGCTGGACCTGCACGCGCTGGTGGTGGCGGTGCGCAGACGGCGCCGCCTCTGGTGCTCCATGGCGCTGCTGGGGCTGCTCGTCGGCGCGGCGGTGGCCGTCCTGCTGCCGCCGCAGCCGAGCGCGGTGACCAAGGTGCTGGTCGCGCACAAGGAGGACCAGCCGAACGACCCAGGAACGCTGATCCGCACCGACGTCGAGCTGCTGCGCACCACGCGGATCGCCGACAAGGCCCTGCAGGCCCTGAAGTCCCCGGAGAAACCGGAGGACTTCATGCAGGACTACGGGGGTGTCGGCCTGACCAACAACCTGCTGCAGATCAATGCGACAGGCGACAGCGACGCCCAGGCGGTGGCCCGCGCCAAGGCGCTGGCAGACGCGTTCGTCGCGGACCATGTCAAGCGGATACAGCAGGCCGCGGACGCCGAGGCCAAGACCCTGCTCGCCCAGCGCGACCGTATGCGGGACGAACTCGCCCAGGTCAACAAGGCGATCGGAGAGGGACCGCCGAAGAGCGGGCCGAAGGCGTCGGCGAGCATGGAGTCGCTCTTCGCCCGCCGGGCAGAGCTCACCTCGCGGATCGCCGACTTCGGCCAGCGCGCCGCGGAGGCGCGCATCGGCACGCCCCAGCTCGTCGCCGGCACCCAGATCGTGGACGCCCCGCGCGCGGTGCGGCACTCCCTGCCCAAGACCGCTGTCACCAACGCCGCGATCGGGCTCGTCCTCGGGCTCGTCCTCGGGCTCGCGGTGGCCGCGGTCGGCACATTGGTCGCGGACCGCCCCGTGCTGCGCCGGGAGATCGCGGCGAACCTCGGCGCCTCGGTCATCGCGGAGCTGCCCCGCCGGTCGCCCCTGCTGTGGCGGCGCCGACGGATCCGGGCGGCACGTGCGAGGCTCACCACGTCCCTGGCCCGTACCGTGCGCGGCTCCGCGGAAGGGGTGTCGCTCCTCGAGCTGGGCTCTGCGCGCAGTACCGGCGAGATCGCCCTGGACCTCGCCGGGGAACTGGCGGCGGACGGGCCCGTGTCCGTCGTCGACGCTCTGCCCGGCTCGCAGCTCGCAGGCCGCCGCCACAAACCTGGAGACCCGACCGTGGTCAGCGGCGAGCGCGCCGCGGCCCTGTCGCCTCAGGAGCGCCGGCTCGGCGTCGGCTCGGTGGCGCCCGGCACGGCGTGGACCGACCTTCAGTACCTCGGCGCCCAGACCGTGCTCGTCGTACGCGCCGGGCACGGCAGCGCCGCATGGCTGCACACCGTGGCACGGCAGCTCGCGGACCAGCGCATCGCGGTGATCGGCGTGGTGCTGATCGACCCCGATCCGCGCGACCGGACCGACGGCACGCTGTGGGACGGGCTGAACACCGCGCTGCGCGGCCAGAACGAGCGGCTGGCCCGGCAGAACGGTGGGGGTACCTCCCACGCCGTTCAGGCAGTGGGGGACGGACGGCCGCGGACCGAGCGGCTGCCGATATCGGCGGCACGGGTCCCGGACAGCGACCAGGAGGCACGGTAGGACATGTGTGGCATCGCAGGCACTTACCGATGGCCGGACGGGAAGGTCGTGACCGACCGGCTCACCGATACCCTCGCCCACCGCGGTCCGGACGGGGCGGGCCGCTACAGCCACTCAGTCGGCGACGGCGAGGTACACCTCGGGCACCGCAGGCTGGCCATCGTCGACCTGTCCGAGACCGGCGCCCAGCCGATGGTCTCGGGCGGCCTCGCCCTGACGTACAACGGCGAGCTGTACAACGCGCCCGAGCTGCGCGCCGAGCTGGCGGCCGCCGGGGTGCGCTTCCGCGGCACCTCCGACACCGAGGTGCTGCTGGAGGCGTGGCGCCGCTGGGGCACGGACTGCCTGACCCGGCTGCGCGGCATGTTCGCGTTCGGGATCTTCGACGAGCGAACCGGCGACCTGGTGCTCGCCCGCGACCAGCTCGGCATCAAGCCGCTGTTCCTGCTCCGGCGCGGCGAGGGTCTGGTGTTCGCCTCCGAGCTGAAGGCGCTCGCCGCCGCAACCGGCGGATCGCTGGAGGTGGACCATGGGGCGCTGGTGGCCTCGCTGCTGTACTACTGGGTGCCGGACTCGCGCTGCGCGTTCCGCGAGGCGGAGAAGCTGCCGCCGGGGAGCTGGCTGCGGTGCCGGCCCGACGGCCGGGTGGAGCGCGGCCGCTACTGGCATCTCAAGGACGTCGCCGCCGAGGGCCAGGAGCGGGCCCGCAGCGGCGAGCTGCCGGACCTGGCGGCCGTCGTCGAGGAGTCGACCCGGCGCCACCTGCTCTCCGACGTGCCCGTGGCGACCTTCCTCTCCGGCGGTCTCGACTCCAGCTATCTGACCGCGCTGGCGGCCCGCGACCAGCCGGGGATCTCCGCGTACACGATCGGTTTCCGCGCCGAGGACGCCAAGTTCGAGGCGATGCCGGACGATCTGCGCTATGCCCGGCAGGTGGCCGAGCGGTTCGGCGTCGACCTGCACGAGATCGAGATCGCTCCGAACGTGCTCGACCTGCTGCCGCAGATGACGTACCACCTGGACGAGCCGATCGGCGACCCCGCCGCGATCAACACGTTCCTGATCTGCTCGGCCGCCCGGGAGGCCGGGGTCAAGGTGATGCTGTCGGGGATGGGCGCCGACGAGCTGTTCGCCGGCTACCGCAAGCATCTGGCCAACCTGATCGCGCTGCGCTACCAGCGCGTCCCGCGGCCCCTGCGGCGCGGCCTGTCCAGTGCCGTGGACCGGCTGCCGGTCGCATCGGCCCGCCGCGGCTACCGGTCGGTGCGCTTCGCCAAGCGGTTCCTCTCCTTCGCCGATCTGCCGGAGGAGACCGCGTTCCGGCGCAGCTACACCATGTACGACCAGGACGAGCTGCTCGCCCTGGTCGATCCGGACCTGGCGGGGACGGTCGACGACGTGCTGACCGAGCACGCGGACGTCTACCGGGACAACGAACTCGACGACTTCGTCAACCGCATGTGCCTGGGCGACGCCCGGATGTTCCTGCCGGGTCTGAACCTCGCGTACACGGACCGCTCCAGCATGGCCGCGTCGACCGAGGTGCGGGTGCCGTATGTGGACGTCGAGGTGGTGAAGGCGGCGTTCGCGGTGCCCGGCGATCGCAAGATCGTCGGACGGCAGGGCAAGGCCGTCCTCAAGGAGGCGGCCACATCGATCCTGCCCAAGGAGATCGTGTACCGGCCCAAGGGCCTGTTCAGCGCCCCGCTGCGGGCCTGGATGAGCCGGGATCTGGCGCCGCTGGTGCGCGAGGTGGTCAACGACGGCGTGCTCGTCGAATCGGGGCTCCTGCGCCGTGACGCGCTGGCGCGCATGGTCGCCGAGGACGCCGCCGGGCAGCGGGACTTCTCCAAGCATCTGTGGCATGTGCTGACCCTCGAGTACTGGTATCGCGACGCGACCTCTGGGTCCGGTCAGAGCACTCGGTTAACGGCTTAGGAACTAAGAGGAGTTCGGGTGAAGCAGGTTGTTCAGAACTACAAGAGCGGCGAGCTGGCGGTGCTCGACGTGCCGGCGCCGGGGTGCAAGCCGGGCGGTGTGCTGGTCCGCACCGCGTACTCGCTGATCTCCACCGGGACCGAGCTGATGAAGGTCTCCGAGGCCGGCATGTCGATGCTGGGCAAGGCCCGCTCCCGGCCGGACCAGGTGGCGAAGGTCATGCAGAGCGTGGCGGTCAACGGGGTGCCCGCCACCTACCGCAAGGTGATGGGCAAGCTGGACTCGTACACGCCGCTGGGCTACTCGCTGTGCGGGGTGGTCGAGCAGGTCGGCGCCGGGATCGACGATGTGAAGGTCGGCGACCTCGTGGCCTGCGCCGGCAACGAGCACGCCCTGCACGCCGAGCTGAACTGGGTGCCGAAGAACCTCTACACCCCGGTGCCGGACGGCCTCGCGCCGCGGCACGCGGCCTTCGGCACCGTCGGGTCGATCGCGTTGCAGGGCGTCCGCCGGGGCGAGCCGCAGCTCGGCGAGGCGGCACTGGTCATCGGCCTGGGGCTGATCGGGCAGCTGGTGGTGCAGCTGCTCGCCGCCTCGGGAGTGCGCGTCGTCGGGGTCGACCCCGACCCGGCGCGCTGCGAGCTCGCCGAAAGCCTGGGCGCGGTGGCCTGCGGCGATCCCGCCTCCGCGGCCGTGGAGAACGCCGTCGCCGAGCTCACCGGCGGCCACGGCGTGGACCACGTGTATCTGGCCGCCGGCGGCGACAGCAACCAGCCCGTCGAGCTGGCCGCCCGGCTGAGCCGGGACCGCGGCCGGGTCGTCGACATCGGCAAGTGCCGACTGGACCTGCCGTGGAACGCGTACTACGAGAAGGAGCTCGACGTCCGCTTCTCCCGCAGCTACGGCCCCGGTCGCTACGACCCGGAGTACGAGCTCGAGGGGCGCGACTACCCGATCGGCTATGTGCGCTGGACCGAGCGCCGCAACCTCGCGTGCTTCCTCGATCTCGTCGCCCGCGGCCGCGTCGACGTGGACCCCCTGGTCTCCCGTATCGCCGACTTCGACGACGCCGTCGAGACGTACCAGAGCCTCAAAGACGGCGAACTGAAGGCCGTGGCCGTGCTGTTCCGCTACCCGGAGCACAAGGAGGAGGCCGCGCAGGCCCCGGCGGTGACCGTGCCCGCGGTGCGGCGCGGCGACAAGGCCTCCGCCCGGGCCCGGTCCGTCCACGCGCCGGTGCGCCTCGCGTTCGTCGGCGCGGGAAACTACGCGACGTCGATGCTGCTGCCGCACCTGGCGCAGCGCGACGGCGTCACGCTGTCGACGGTCGTCACCACGACGGCGCTGTCCGCGGCCAACGCGAAGCGGAAGTTCGGCTTCGCCGAGGCGACCACCGATCTCGACGCCGTGCTCGGCGACCCGTCCATCGACGCGGTGTTCGTGGTCACCCGGCACAGCTCGCACGCCGACCTGACCCAGAAGGCACTGCTCGCCGGCAAGACGGTGTTCGTGGAGAAGCCCCTGGCCCTGACCGAGGACGAGCTGGCCGACGTGCTCGCGACGGTGGAGAAGTCCGGCAACGACCGGCTGCAGGTGGGCTTCAACCGCCGGTTCGCGCCGCTGCTCCAGGAGGCCAGGAAGCGGCTCGGCGCCCGGACCGGGCCGGCGAGCCTGCGCTATCTGGTCAACGCGGGCCGTCTGCAGCACGGCAGCTGGTACCTCCGGCAAGGCGTCGAGGGCTCGCGGTTCGCCGGCGAGGGCGGGCACTTCATCGACACGGCGAGCTGGCTGCTCGGGGCCGACCCGGTCTCGGTGTACGCGGTCGCCGCGTCCGACAACGAGGACCTCCAGATCGTGCTGCGCTACCCGGACGGGTCCACCGCCACTGTCAGCTATGTCACCACCGGCTCCCCCAGCTTCCCTAAAGAGACGCTGGACCTGGTCGCGGACGGCAAGGTGCTGCGGCTCGACGACTTCGTCCGCGCCTCCGTCTACGACGGCCGAGGCAAGCGGTGGGTCAGTTCGCGGCTGCCCAAGGCCCGGGACAAGGGCCAGTCCGCCGAATTGGCCGCGTTCGTCAAGGCCGTGCGGACCGGCGGGCCGATGCCAGTGCCGCTGGAGTCGCTGGCCGCCACCACGGCGGCCACCCTCGCCGTGCAGGCCAGCCTGGCCGGCGGCGCGCCGGTGACGTTGGCGAGGGCGCGATGACGGTGAGCTCGGGGAGTCCGGGCTGGTACCTGCGGCGGCTGTCCCGGATGGGGCCGCGGGAGGTCGGCGGCCGGGCGGCCGACGCGGTGCGCAGGCGGCGGTGGCGCTCGGCGCGGCCCGAAAGCCCGAGCGTGACCGGCGCCCGGTTCACCTCGGTGCTGCCCGCCGGGACGGTCGCCGCGGTGCCGCCGGACGCCGCGAAGCGTCTGATCGCCGAGGCGGACCGGCTGATGGCCGGGCACGTCGAGTATTTCGGGGTGGTCCGCGACGACCTGGCCGACCCGGACTGGTGGTACGACCCGAAGACCGGGCGCCGGGCGCCGTGGGGCTACGCCTTCGACGTGCCGTACCGGGACGAGGACGCGTCCGGGGACGTCAAGCAGATCTGGGAGCTGTCCCGGCACCAGTACCTCACCGTGCTCGCCGCCGCCTACGCGATCACCGGGGACGACCGGTACGCCGAGCGCGTGGCCGAGCATCTGCGGCTGTGGTGGGCGGCCAACGCGCCGCTGCGCGGAGTGCACTGGATCAGCGGCATCGAGCTGGGGATCCGGCTGCTGTCCTGGGTGTGGATCCGCCGGCTGCTCGACGGCTGGCATGGCGCGGCCGGGCTGTTCGAGGACAACCCGGTGGCGCTGAACCAGATCTGGCACCACCAGCGCTGGCTGGCCGCCTTCCCCAGCCGGGGCTCTTCGGCGAACAACCACATCATCGCCGAGGCCGCCGGGCAGTTCGCCGCGGCCTGCGCGTTCGGGTGGTTCCCCTCCTCGGCGCGTTGGCGAGCCGACGCGCTGCGGTCGCTGGAGCGGCATCTGCGCGGCAACACCTTCGCCTCCGGCCTCAACCGCGAGCTGGCCACCGAGTACCACGGGCTGGTGCTGGAGCTCGCCCTGGCCGCGGTGGCCGAGGCGGACGCGGCCGGCGTGCCGGTCCCCGCGTCGATCCGGCTGGTGCTGCTGCGGATGACCGACGCGCTCGCGGCCGTCGTGGACAGCCGTCTGCGGCCGCCGCGCCAGGGGGACGCGGACGACGGGCACGGTCTGGTCGTGGACGGCGCGGGCGCCGACCGCTGGGCCTCGCTGCTGGCCACCGGGGACGCCGTGTTCGGCCGGCTCGCCTGGTGGCCCGAGGCGCCCTGCGCCGATGTGCGCACCCCGCTGCTGGCCGCGCTCATCCAGCCGTACGCGAAGAGGGAGACCGTGCCGGCCGTGTCCCGCCCGGCGAGTCGGCCGGCCCACTTCGCCGACGCCGGTATGACCATCCTGCGCGGTCAGGGAGAGACCGGAGAGATCTGGTGCCGCTGCGACGGCGGTCCGCACGGCTTCCTGTCCATCGCCGCGCACGCCCACGCGGACGCGCTGTCCGTGGAGGTCCGGCACGACGGGGTGGACGTGCTCGCCGACCCGGGGACGTTCTGCTACCACGGGCAGCCCGAGTGGCGGCAGTACTTCCGGTCGACCCTCGGCCACAACACCCTGCAACTGGACGGCGGCGACCAGTCCGTCTCCGGCGGCCCGTTCCTGTGGACCCGGCATGCCCGCACCCGCGTCCTGGTCGCGGACCCGTCCGACGCCTCCGGCCGGGGCACGGCCCGCTGGTGCGCCGAGCACGACGGCTACCAGCCCTCCGTGCACCGCCGCCGGGTGGAGCTGACGGCCGCGGACAAGGAGCTGAGGGTGGTCGACGAGGTGCGCGGCCCGCGCCGGGCCGTGCGCCTGGCGTTCCACCTCGGCCCGGCGATCGCCGCGGACCTGGTGGGGAGCCGGGCGCGGCTCGCCTGGACCGTGGACGGCGAGGACCGCTCCGCGGAGCTCGACCTGCCCGGGCAGCTGTCCTGGCAGGCGCATCGCGGCGAGAGCGACCCTCCGCTGGGCTGGTACTCCGCCGGCTTCGGGCGCAAGGAGCCCGCCACCACGCTGGTCGGCACCGGCTTCGCCGACGGCGCCGCGCCGTCAGGGGAGTTCACCACCGTACTCAGGTTCCACGGCTAGGGAGGACGTGTGGGGATCAAGTGGCGGCACCGGGCGTTGCCGGCGGCACCGCTGGCGCTGGCCCTGCTGGCGGCGACCGGCTGCGACAGCACGCCCGCCGCGCGGCCGACGCCGACCGCCGAGCCGTCGACGTCCGTGGCCCGGGTGTGCGCCAAGCCCGCGGCCGGGCCGGCGACGGCGCCGGCGGGCGCGGTGAGCGTCGACCCCGCGGTGGCCGGGGACCTGGCCGCGAAGACCAAGAGCAGCCCGCCGAACACCACGTTCTGGCTTCGGCCGGGCAGGCACAGGCTCGAGCCGGACCGCTACGCCCAGGTCATCCCCAAGGAGGGGAACCGCTACCTCGGCGCGCCGGGCGCGGTGCTCGACGGCCACAAGACCAACCAGTACGCGTTCGGCGGCGCCGCCCGCAAGGTCACCATCTCCCATCTGACCGTGCAGGGTTTCGTCGCGCCGCACAACGAGGGCGTGGTCAACCACGACTCGGCCGACGGGTGGGTGATCGAGCACGCGACGATCCAGAACAACTCCGGCGCCGGGCTGATGGCCGGCGTCCGCCAGCAGGTCCGCGCCAGCTGCCTGCGCGACAACGGCCAGTACGGCATGAACGCGTACAAGACCGGCGGACGTGTCAGCGGCCTGGTGGTCGAGGGCAACGAGATCACGGGCAACAACAGGGACGACTGGGAGCGGCGGCGGCCGGGCTGCGGCTGCACGGGAGGCGTCAAGTTCTGGGCCGTCGACGGCGCTGACATACGCGGCAACTGGGTGCACGACAACCGCGGCGCCGGGTTATGGGCGGACACCAACAACAACGACTTCCTCATCGAGGACAACGTGCTGGAGGCCAACGACGGCGCCGCGCTGATCTACGAGACCAGCTACAACGCGGTCATCCGGAAGAACACGATCCGGCGGAACAACTGGGTCGAGGGCCGCAAGCACGCCGACCGAGGCGACAACTTCCCGTTCGCGACCGTCTATCTGTCCGAGTCCGGCGGCGAACCACGGGTCCCGGCCCGCACGGACAAGATCGAGATCTCCCGGAACGTGCTGGAGAACAACTGGTCCGGGATCACCCTGTGGGAGAACGCCGACCGGTTCTGCAACAGCCCGGCCAACACCTCCTCCGGCGACTGCACGCTGCTGGTGAAGGACACCGACCGCTGCGCACAGCCGAGGATCGCCACCGCGCCGCTGTACGCGGACTGCCGGTGGAAGACCCAGCGGGTGGACATCCACGGCAACCGCTTCGTGCTGGACAAGTCCGTCGTCCACTGCACGGTGCAGTGCGACCGCATGGCGCTGCTGGCCAACTACGGCACCTATCCGGACTGGTCGCCGTACCAGGGCGAGCGGGTGGCCAAGGCGATCACCCGCGAGCAGCACAACCGCTGGCACGACAACGTCTACCTCGGACCGTGGACGTTCGTCGCCCACGACCCGAGCCGGGTCCTCGACTCCGGGCAGTGGCAGGGCACGCCGTACGAGCAGGACGAGGGCAGCACCTTCCGCGCACGGGACGGTGGTTGAGATGCGCCCAGACCACACGGACGACACGGACGACACAGACCGCACGGGCCGCACGGACCACACCTCGAAGATCGTCGGGACGGCCTGGGGGCTGCTGATCCTCAACACGCTCGGCTCCACCGGGGCGCAGACCATCGTCCCGCTGCCCCGCTCCCTCATCCAGATGGTCACCATGGGCGCGCTGGTCGCCGCGTTCACCCTGGCGCTCGCGGTCAACCTCCGGCTGCGCATCCGGGCCAGCGCCTACGTACTCCTGCTGACGCTGCTCCTGGTGCCCAGCGTGATCTCCAGCGCGAACCTGGAGTCCGGGTTCGGCGCGCTGTTCCGCTGCGCCCGGCTGGCTCTGTTCGTCGGCACGCTGTGGCTGCTCAGCCGCTGGTGGGACGGCAGCCTGACGTTCGTCCGGCGCCATATCCGGATGTACTTCGCGGTCCTCGCCTCGGTGGCCGCCGGCGCGGTCATCTCACCGGGCGCCGCCCTGCCCGAGCTCTACGGCGGGCGGCTGGTCGGCGCGCTGTGGCCGCTCACCCCGCCGCAGATCGGACAGTACGCCGCGGTGATCATCGGGCTCACCGTGCTGCTCGTACTGGGCCGCCGGACCGACAGGGGCAGCGCGGCGGCGGTCATCGTGCCGGCGCTCGTCCTGCTCGCGCTGACCCATACCCGCACGGCCACGCTCGGCCTGCTCATCGGGCTGATGCTGGCGATCGGCTCGCTCGCCCTGACCAGCGCCGCCGCCCGCCGGTTCTTCGCCTGGACGGTGCTGTGCGCCACGGTGGCCGCGGTGGGCTTCGGCTCCCTGCTGCAGGCGTGGTTCCTGCGCGGACAGAGCCAGGAGAACTTCTCCAACCTCACCGGCCGGGCCAAGGTCTGGGACGCCCTGCTGGCAGCGCCCCGGACCACCTCGGAGTATCTGTTCGGCGCGGGCCTGGGCGACAAGTCGTTCGGCGGGCTGCCGATCGACAACAGCTGGCTGGCCGTCTACCACGAGCAGGGCATGACCGGCGTCGCCCTGGTGGCCGCGATCATCATCGTCCTGGGCGGCGTCGCGCTGCTGCGGCCGCCGTCGCTGCAGCGGGCCTGCGCGATCTTCCTGATCAGCTACTGCGCGATCGCGTCGTACACCGAGGCCGGTCTGGGCGACGCCTCGCCGTATCTGCTGCATCTGGCCGTGGCCGCCTCGCTGCTGGCGGCGCCCGCCGCGGCTGCTCCCCCGGCGAAGCCCGAAGTCCCTCAACGAAGCGTCCAGCGATGGGCCCAGAGATCGGAGGCGACCTGACCATGCACGTTCTCGTGGTGCACAACCGCTACGCCTCGGCGCAGCCGAGCGGGGAGAACAAGGTCGTCGACCAGGAGGCGGCGCTGCTGCGCGAGGCCGGCCACCGGGTCGAGGTGTTCGAGCGGCGCAGCGACGACATCGGCGCCCGGTCCCTGCTGGGCAAGGCCGCGGTGCCGCTGCTCGTGCCATGGAACCCGGCGGTCCGCAAGGAGCTCGCCGCCCGGCTGCGCACCGAGCGGCCGGACGTGGTGCACGTCCACAACGTCTTCCCGCTCCTGTCGCCGGCGGTGCTGGCCGCCTGCGCCGACGCCGGCGTGCCCGCCGTCGCCACGCTGCACAACTACGCCCAGGTCTGCCCGCCCGGCACGCTGCAGCGGGACGGCCGGCCGTGCACCGAGTGCGTCGGGACCGCGCCGCTGCCCGCCGTCCGGCACGGCTGCTACCGGGGCTCCCGGCTGGCGACGGTGCCGCTCGCGGTCAGTCTGTCGGTCAACCGGCGGCGGTGGTGGTCCGGCGTGGAGCGGTTCTTCTGCATCTCCGCGGCGCAGCGCGACGTCCTGGTGGGGGCCGGTCTGCCGGCCGAACGGCTGGCGGTGAAGCACAACTTCGTGCCCGAGCCGGGCGTCCGCCGCACGGGCGCCGGCGAGCATCTGCTCTATCTCGGCCGCCTCGCGGAGGCCAAGGGCCTGCGGCTGCTCATGGCCGCGTGGGACGAGCTCGCCGCGGCAGGCGGTGTGGGCGTGCCGCTGATGATCGCCGGCGCGGGACCGCTGGAGCCGGAGGTGGCCGCCTGGGCGGCGGGCCGGGACGACGTGCGGTTCGTCGGTCTGTACGACGTGGCCGAGTGTCGGCAGGCCGTCGCGCGGTCGGTCGCCGTGGTGGCGCCCTCCACGTGGCTGGAGACGTTCGGCCTGGTGGTCGTGGAGGCGATGGCGGCGGGGGTCCCGGCCGTCGCCGCCGGTCACGGCGCGTTCGTCGAGCTGATCGAGGACGGGGTGACCGGGCTGCTGCACCGGCCGGGCGAGCATGCCTCGCTCGCCCACTGCCTGCGCCGCGTCGCGGCCGATCACGGCCGCAACCAGGAGATGGGCCAGGCGGCCCGGCGCCGTTACGAGCAGGGTTTCAGCCCGGCCGTCGGGCTGGAGCGCCTGGTGGAGGGGTACCGCTCCGCGATCGCGGGTCGGTCAGGCGGCGGGGACAGCCCGCCGCCGCAACAGACGCACACACTGGCTCGCCGCGGGGACACCCGCGCGAGCAGGAATGGGGGGAACGGATGATCGGATGCCGACTCTGCGGCTCGGCGGCGCTGGAGAGCGTCGTCGACCTGGGGGCGACCCCGCCGTGCGAGAGCTTTCTCGCCGCGGACCAACTGGACCAGCCTGAGCCGGCGTACCCGCTGCACCTGCGGGTCTGCACCGACTGCTGGCTCGCGCAGATCCCTCCGCTGATCACGCCGGAGGAGACGTTCAAGGAGTACGCGTACTTCTCCTCCTACTCGACCTCCTGGGTGGAGCACGCGCGCACGTTCGTCGCCGACGCCGTAGAGCGCCTCGGTCTCGGCGTGGACGCCTTCGTGGTCGAGGTCGCGAGCAACGACGGGTATCTGCTGCGGCACATGGTGGACCGGGGGATCCGGTGCCTCGGCGTCGAGCCGTCGGTGAACGTCGGCGCCGCGGCGCGGGACGCGGGCGTGCCCACGCTCACGGAGTTCCTGAGCCCGGACACCGGCTCGGCCGTCCGCGCCGAGCACGGCCCGGCGAACCTGGTCGTGGCCAACAACGTGTACGCGCACATCCCCGACGTGGTCGGGTTCACCCAGGGGCTGCGCGCCCTGGTCGCCGACGACGGGTGGGTCTCCATCGAGGTGCAGCACCTGCTGACCCTGATCGAGGAGAACCAGTACGACACGATCTACCACGAGCACTTCCAGTACTACACGGTCGCCTCCGCCGTCCGGGCACTGGCCAGCGGCGGACTCACGCTCGTGGACGTCGAGCTGCTGCCCACGCACGGCGGCTCGATCCGGCTGTGGGCCCGGCCGGCCGAGGTCGCCGGCGAGCCGAGCAGCCGGGTGGCCGACGTGCTGGCCCGGGAGAAGGCCGCCGGGCTGCAGGAGCTGTCCGGGTACACCGAGTTCTCCGCCCGGGTGGCCAAGGTGCGCCGGGATCTGCTGCGGTTCCTGATCGAGGCGGCCGAGCGCGGCGAGACGGTCGTCGGCTACGGCGCCCCGGGCAAGGGCAACACCCTGCTCAACCACTGCGGGATCCGGCCCGACCTGCTCCCGTACACCGTCGACCGCAACCCCTACAAGCACGGCCGGTTCACCCCGGGCACCCGCGTCCCGATCCTGCCGCCCGAGCAGATAGAGCTCGACAAGCCGGACTACGTCCTCGTCCTCCCGTGGAACCTGCGGGCCGAGCTGGTCGAGCAGCTGTCCTTCGTGCACGAGTGGGGCGGCCGGCTGGTCTTTCCCATCCCGGAACTGAGCATTGTCGAGGTCAAGCGATGAAGGTCGTACTGTTCTGCGGCGGTTACGGGATGCGGATGCGCAGCGGCGCCGCGGACGACGTGCCCAAGCCGATGGCGATGGTCGGCCCGCGGCCGCTGATCTGGCACGTCATGCGCTACTACGCGCACTACGGGCACAAGGAGTTCGTCCTGTGCCTCGGGTACGGGGCCCACCACATCAAGGACTTCTTCCTCAACTACGAGGAGACGACGTCCAACGACTTCGTGCTGCGCGGCGGGCAGACCGAGCTGCTGTCCACGGACATAGCCGACTGGACGATCACGTTCGCGCAGACCGGCATCGAGTCGCCGATCGGGGAGCGCCTTCGCCGGGTGCGGCACCACCTGGACGGCGACGAGATGTTCCTCGCCAACTACGCCGACGTGCTCACCGACGCCCCGCTGCCGGAGATGATCGACTCCTTCGCCCGGCGCGACGCCGGCGCGTCGATGATGGTGGTGCCGCCGCAGTCGTCGTTCCACTGCGTGGAGCTGGGCTCGGACGGCCTGGTGGGCGGCATCACCGCGGTGAGCGACATGCCCCTGTGGGAGAACGGCGGCTACTTCGTGCTCCGCCAGGAGGTCTTCGACCACATACCGGAGAACGGGGACCTGGTCGCCGACGGATGCGGCCAGCTCGCCAAGTCCGGCCGGCTGGTGGCGCATCAGCACCGCGGCTTCTGGAAGCCGACCGACACCGTGAAGGAGCGGGCCGCGCTCGACGACGCGTACGCCCGGGGCGACCGGCCGTGGGCCGTGTGGGAGCGGGACACCGTCGGAGCGAGGGCGTGATCCGGCTCGGGGCCGGGCGCCTGGACCGGATCGTCGCGGTGGGCGCGCACTGCGACGACATCGCCATCGGCGCCGGCGGCACGCTGCTGACGCTGTGCCTGGCGCGGCCGGGCATCCGCGTCGACGCGCTGGTGCTCTGCGGCGGCGGCAGCGAGCGGGAGCAGGAGGAGCAGGCCGCGCTCGCCGCCTTCTGCCCGGGCGCCGACCTGCGGCTGACCGTGCTCAAGCTGCCGGACGGCCGGATGCCCGCGCACTGGGAGGAGGCCAAGGCCGCGGTCGAGGAGCTGCGCGAGCGGACCGAGCCGGATCTCGTGCTGGCCCCGCGCACCGAGGACGCGCACCAGGACCACCGCGGCCTGGCGCAGCTGCTGCCCACCGCGTTCCGCGACCACCTCGTACTCGGCTACGAGATCGTCAAGTGGGACGGCGACCTCGGCCGTCCGACGGCGTACCAGCCGCTGACGCCGGAGATCGCCGAACAGAAGGTGCGGCTGCTGCAGGAGCACTACCCCTCGCAGCGGCACCGGCCCTGGTACGACCGGGAGGCCTTCCTCGGGCTGGCCCGGATCCGCGGCATCGAATGCCACGCCCGCTACGCCGAGGCGTTCGCCGTCGCCAAACTCACGCTCGATCTGAGCACTTTCGAACTGGGGGAATGAACCTTGCGCGTACTGCTGACCGGACACCAGGGCTACCTGGGCACCGTGATGGCCCCCGTCCTCGCGGCGGCCGGGCACGAGGTCGTCGGTCTCGACTCCGGCCTGTTCGCCGACTGCGTGCTGGGCCCGCAGCCCGCAGACCCTCGCGGGCCTCGGGTGGACCTGCGCGACGTCACGGCCGACCATGTGGCCGGGGTGGACGCCGTGATCCATCTCGCGGCGCTCTCCAACGACCCGCTGGGATCGCTGGCGCCGGAGCTCACCTACGACATCAACCACCACGCGTCCGTACACCTGGCCCGGCTGGCGCGCGACGCCGGCGTGCGGCGCTTTCTCTACGCGTCGACCTGCTCCGTCTACGGCGCCGCCGGCGGAGACGACCTGGTGGCCGAGGACGCCCCGCTGCGCCCGGTGACGCCGTACGCGGAGTCCAAGGTGCGGGTGGAGGACGATCTGCGCGCGCTGGCCGACGGCGACTTCAGCCCGGTGTACATGCGCAACGCCACCGCCTTCGGTTACTCGCCCCGGCTGCGCGCCGACATCGTGCTGAACAACCTGGTGGGCCACGCGCTCCTGTCCGGCGAGGTGCTGGTGCTCTCCGACGGCACCCCCTGGCGCCCGCTGGTGCACGCAGCCGACATCGCACGCGCCTTCACGGCCGCGCTGAGCGCCCCGCGGGAGGCGGTGCACGACCAGGCGTTCAACATCGGCAGCGAGACCAACAACGTCACGGTCGCCGAGATCGCCGAGCAGGTCGCCGAGGCGGTGTCCGGCGCGAAGGTGGTGATCACCGGGGAGAACGGCGCCGACCCGCGGTCGTACCGGGTGGACTTCTCCCGGTTCCGCGCCGCGATCCCCGGCTTCGACTGCGAGTGGACGGTGAAGCAGGGCGCGCTCGAACTCGCCGACGCCTACCGCGAGCACGGGCTGACCCGGGAGGACTTCGAGCAGCGCTTCACCCGTCTCGCCGTGCTGCGCGCGGCGTCCGACGCCGGTCTCGTCGACGACACTCTGCGGTGGCGCCGATGACGACGGCCGGCGAGCAGATGCACGCCCTGGTGGAGCGGCTGTACCCGCTGTGCCGGAGCATCACGGGCGACGGTGTGCGCGCCACTTTGGAGATCGTCGGCGAGTACGTCCCGCTCCAGGTGCACGAGGTGCCGACCGGGACGCAGGTGCTCGACTGGACGGTGCCGCAGGAGTGGAACATCCGGGACGCGTACATCGCCGACGCCGCAGGCAACCGGGTCGTCGACTTCGCCGCGTCCAGCCTGCATGTGCTCGGCTACAGCGTGCCGGTGTCGCGGACGATGCCGCTGTCCGAGCTGCGCGCGCACCTGCACACCCTGCCGGACCACCCGAGCTGGGTGCCGTACCGCACCAGCTACTACCAGCCGGAGTGGGGGTTCTGCCTGGCGCAGGACACCTTGGACGCGCTGCCGGACGGCGAGTACGAGGTGTGCGTCGACTCCACGCTCGCGGACGGCCACCTCACCTACGCCGAGCATGTGGTCCCCGGGCAGGTCCCCGACGAGGTGATCGTCTCCTGCCATGTCTGCCACCCGTCGCTGGCCAACGACAACCTGGCCGGCATCGCGGTGGCGACGTTCCTGGCCCGCGCGCTGGCGGAGCAGACGCCGTACTACACCTACCGGTTCGTCTACGCGCCCGGCACCATCGGGGCGATCACCTGGCTGGCCCGCAACGCGGAGCGGATCGAGCGCGTCAAGCACGGCCTGGTGCTGGCCTGCGCGGGCGACTCGGGCCGACTGACGTACAAGCAGAGCCGGCGCGGCGACGCGGAGATCGACCGGGTGATGCGGCATGTGCTGGCCGCCTCCGAACGCCCGCACAGCGTCGACGAGTTCACTCCGTACGGCTATGACGAGCGGCAGTACTGCTCGCCCGGGTTCGACCTCGGCGTGGGCTCGCTCAGCCGGACCCCGTACGCGGGCTACCCCGAGTACCACACCTCGGCGGACAACCCGGACTTCGTCTCCCCGGAGGCGATGGCGGACACCCTCGCCGTCTGCCGCGAGGCGTTCGCGATGCTGGACCGCAACCGGAGGTACGTCAACCTCAGCCCGTACGGCGAGCCACAGCTGGGCCGGCGGGGGCTGTACGACTCGCTCGGCGGCCGCAGCGACGCCAAGCAGGCCCAGATGGCCATGCTCTGGGTGCTCAGCCTCTCCGAGGGCGAGCACAGCCTGCTGGACGTCGCCGAGCGGTCCGGTCTGCCGTTCGACGCGGTCGCCGGCGCGGCCGAGGCCCTGCACGGCGCCGGGCTGATCAAGGCGTGACGCCGATGACCACCGGGAGGGACGAGTCGACGGACGCCGCGGCCCGGCCGAGCGCCAGGCGGGCCATCGCCGGACGGCTGTCCTGGGGACTGGCCGACCAGGCGGTCTGCAGCATGACCAACTTCGCGGTGGGCGTCTATGTGGCCCGCTCGCTGGGCCTTGCCGCGTTCGGCGTGTTCAGCCTGGCCTGGGTGACCTACGGCGTGGTGCTCAGCGTCTCCCGGGGCCTGGCCACCGACCCGCTCGTGGTGCGCTTCAGCGGCGTGCCCGACGCGTCCTGGCGCGCGGCGGCGGCCCGGTCCTCGGGCACCGCGCTCGGCGTCGGCGCCGCCGTCGGCGCGGTGTGCCTGGTGGCCGGGCTGAGCGTCGGCGGCCGTGTGGGGCCCGCGTTCGCCTGCCTCGGCGTGGTGTTGCCGGGGCTGCTGCTGCAGGACGCCTGGCGGTACTCGTTCTTCGCCGCGGGCACCGGACGCAAGGCGTTCGTCAACGACCTCCTGGGAGGCCTCGCACTTGTCCCGGCCCTGGTGGCGGCGGCTAGCGTGGGCAGCGTGGAGGCCTTCGTGCTCGCCTGGGGCGCGGCGGCCGCGGTGGCCGCGGGGTACGGCTGCCTCCAGTCCGGCATCCGGCCCCGGCCGACCGGAGCGCGCGCGTGGCTGCGCGAGCAGCGCGACCTCGGCTACCGGTACCTGGTCGAGAACGTCGGCGTCAGCGGCGCGTCCCAGCTGCGGGCGTACGGGCTCGGCGCGATCGTCGGGGTCAGCGCGGTGGGCGTGGTCCGGGGCGCCGAGCTGCTGCTCGGCCCGTTCCTCGCCGTGCTGATGGGTCTCTCGCTGGTCACGGTCCCGGAGGCGGCACGGGTGCTGCGGCAGGCCCCGCACCGCCTCGCCAGGTTCTGCCTCCTGCTGTCCGGCGCCCTCGCGGCCGCCGCGCTGCTCTGGGGCGGGGCGCTGCTCCTGGTGCCGGACCGGGCCGGCGAGCTCGTGCTCGGCGACGTCTGGCCTGCCGCCTCGGAGCTGATCGTGCCGGCCACGCTCGGCGTCGCGGGCGCCGGACTCGGCATCGGCTCGGCGGCCGGGCTGCGCGCGCTCGCCGCGGCCCGGCGCAGCCTGCGCGCCCAGCTGTTCGCCTCCGTCTGCTACGTCGGCGGCGGGCTCGGCGGGGCGGCCGCGGCCGGCGCCGTCGGCTCGGCCTGGGGCGTCGCCGCCGCGACCATCATCAGCTCGGCCGTGTGGTGGCTGCAGCTGCGCTCGGCCCTGCGCGAGCGCGACCAGAACCCCGTTCCCGAAGTGAGGACGTCATGACCGCGCAACCCCGGCTGAGCATCGGCCTGCCCGTGTACAACGGCGAGGAGTATCTCGCCGAGTCGCTCGACGCCCTGCTGGGCCAGACCTACGAGGACTTCGAGCTGGTCGTCTCGGACAACGCCTCGACCGACGGGACCCAGTACATCTGCCGCAAGTACGCGGCGCAGGACTCGCGCATCCGGTACCTCCGGCTGCCCCGGAACATCGGCGCCGCGCCGAACCACAACTACGTCTTCACCAAGTGCCGCGGCGAGCTGTTCAAGTGGGCCTCGCACGACGACCTGTACGCCCGGGACCTGCTGCGGCGCTGCGTGGAGGCACTGGACGAGCGGCCGGAGGCAATCCTCGCGCACAGCGACCAGGCGGTCATCGACGAGGACGGCAAGGTGAAGGTCCCGTACGACTACGGGCTGGCCACTGCCTCGCCGAGCGCGCCGGAGCGCTTCCGCAGCCTGCTGTTCGAGCCCGGCGGCGACGACTTCTACGGGGTGATGCGCGCCGACGTGCTGCGCCGGGTGAAGCCGCACGACAGCTACCACCACGCGGACCGCACGTTCGTCGCCGAGATCACCCTGCACGGGCCCTTCCACCAGGTGCCGGAGCTGCTGTACTTCCGCCGCGACCACCCCACCCGCGCCGAGCGGGCGAACCCCTCCAAGCGCTCCCGGTGCGTCAACCTGGACCCGCGCCGGGCGGGCCTGCTGCACCCGACGCCCCGGCTGCTCGCCGAGTACGTCTGGGGCTTCGCCTCGGCGGTCCAGCGGGCGCCGTTGTCCTCGGCCGACCGGCGCGCGTGCCACCGGCATCTGCTCGAATGGGCGACCAGCCGGGTCAGGCCGGGCGCCGGCGAGCGGGTCGAGGACCGCGCCCCGGTCGACCCGGGCCGGCACAGCGTCTCCGTCGACGCCCTCGTCGCCGGACGCGAGGGGCGGCAGACATGAGAACTCCCGTACGCGTGGGGGTGTTCGGCCTGCTCGGCTCCGGCAACCTCGGCAACGACGGATCGCTCGAGGCGGTGCTCGGGTACCTCAGCGCCGCGCACCCGGACGCGGTCGTGGACGCGCTGTGCGGCGGGCCCGAGGTCGTCACGGCCCGGTACGGAATCCCCGCGACGCGGCTGCACTGGTACCGCGGGGAGTACCGGACCGCGTCGCGTGCGGGCGCGATCGCGGGCAAGGGCGTGGGCAAGCTCGTCGACGTCGTCCGCACCGCCGCCTGGGTGCGCCGGCACGATGTGGTGATCGTGCCGGGCATGGGCGTCCTGGAGGCCACGCTGCCGCTGCGGCCGTGGGGCTTCCCGTACTCGCTGTTCCTGCTCTGCGCGTCCGGCCGGCTGCTGGGCGCCCGGGTCGCGCTGGTCAGCGTCGGCGCCGCCGCGATCGGCAGCCGGCCGACCCGGGCCCTGGTGCGCTGGTCGGCGAAGCTCGCCACGTACCGCTCGTACCGGGACGGCCCGTCCCGCGACGCGATGCGGGCGATGGGCGTGGACACCGCGCGCGACGAGGTCTACCCGGACCTCGCCTTCGCCCTGCCGACGCCGCCGGCGAGCACGCCGTCGGGCCCGCCGGGCCAGGTCTGCGTCGGCGTCATGGCCTTCCACGGCGGCGACGACGACCGCGCCCGTGCCGAGGAGATCCACCGGCGCTATCTCGAAGGGACGATCCGGTTCGTCCGCGCGCTGGTCGAGGACGGCAGGCCGGTCCGGCTGCTCACCGGCGACGCGTGCGACCGGCCGGTGGTCGACGCGATCCGGGACGCGGTGGACTCTCCGCTGGTCACCGCCGCCGAGGCGGTTTCGCTGGCCGACCTGATGAAGGAGACGGCCGCTGCCGACACCGTGGTGGCGACCCGCTACCACAACCTGATCTGCGCGCTGAAGGTCGCGACGCCGACCCTCGCGCTCAGCTATGCGGCGAAGAGCGACGCGCTGATGGCTCGGATGGGGCTGGGCGCGTACTGCCACCCGGCTCGCGAGGTCGACGCCGACCGACTCCTCGAACAGTTCCGGGAGTTGGAGAAGCGATCGACGGAGCTGCGGCGGACCCTCGCCGAGCGGAACCAGGACGCCGCCCGGCGCTTGAAGGACCAGTTCACCGCCTTGACCGAGGCCTTGTTCCCGACGACCGACCACGCCCAGACCTTGCGGAAGGCTCCATGAAAGCGACCGAAGTCCCGACCATCGCCGGCGCGTACCTGTTCGAGCCGACGCCGTACGCCGACGAACGCGGCTTCTTCTGCCGCACCTTCGACACGGACGTGGTCCGCTCGGTGGGCCTCGACCCGGGCGCCTTCGTCCAGGACAGCGTGTCCCGCTCGGTCCGGGGCGTGCTGCGCGGTCTGCATCTGCGCTCCGGCGCCGGCGAGGCCAAGCTGGTGCGGTGCTCGTACGGGAAGATCTTCGACGTCGTCGTGGACCTGCGGCCCCACTCGCCGACCTACCGCAACGTGGCCACCTTCGAGCTGTCCGGCGATACGCAGGCGAGTCTGTACATCCCGGCGGGGTGCGCGCACGGCTTCCAGTCGCTGACCGAGACCGCCGACACCTCGTACCGGATCGACCGCCCGCACGATCCGGCCGAGGACGTGACGATCGCCTTCGACGACCCGGAGCTCGCCATCGCATGGCCGCTGCCGGTCACATCGATGTCCCAGCGGGACCGGGAGGCGCCGAGCCTCGCCGAGGCCCTGAAGCAGAAGGAGAGCTGAAGCCACCGTGGACACCGAAGAGTTCCAGCTCCCCCGGTCGCGGGCGGCGAACGAGCGGCTGCACGCCCTGATCCCCGGGGGCGCGCACACCTACGCCAAGGGCGACGACCAGTACCCCGAGCACCTGGCGCCGGTCATCAGCCACGGCCGCGGCGCCCATGTGTGGGACGTCGACGGCAACCGCTATATCGAGTACGGCTCCGGCCTGCGGTCGGTCAGCCTCGGCCACGCCCACCCGCGCGTGCTCGAGGCGGTGCGGCGGGAGCTCGACCGCGGCAGCAACTTCGTCCGGCCGTCCATCGTGGAGGCCGAGGCCGCGGAACGCTTCCTGGCCACCGTGCCGACCGCGGAGATGGTGAAGTTCGCGAAGAACGGCTCCGACGCCACCACCGCCGCGGTGCGCCTCGCGCGCGCCGCGACCGGGCGCCCGCGGGTGGCCCTCTGCGGCGACCATCCGTTCTTCTCCGTCGACGACTGGTTCATCGGCACCACGCCGATGTCGGCCGGCATTCCGACGGCGATCACCGACCTCACCGTGGCCTTCCCCTACGGGGACCTGGCCGCCACGGAGGAGCTGCTCACCCGGTACCAGGACGAGGTCGCCTGCCTGATCCTCGAGCCCGCCGGCCACACCGAGCCGCCGCCCGGCTACCTCGAGGGCCTGCGCGAACTGGCCGACCGGCACGGCTGCGTACTGGTCTTCGACGAGATGATCACCGGCTTCCGCTGGTCCGAGGCGGGCGCACAGGGCCTGTACGGCGTCGTCCCCGACCTCTCCACGTTCGGCAAGGCGCTGGGCAACGGATTCGCCGTCTCCGCCCTGGCCGGGCGCCGCGATCTGATGGAGCGGGGCGGGCTGCGTCACTCCGACGACCGGGTGTTCCTGCTGTCCACCACGCACGGTGCGGAGACCCACTCCCTGGCAGCCGCGATGGCCGTGCAGACCGTCTACGCCGAGGAGGGCGTCACCGCGCGACTGCACACCCTCGGCGACCGGCTGGCCGCGGGCGTCCGCGACGCCGCGGCCGGCATGGGCGTCGCCGACCACGTCGTCGTCCGGGGCCGGGCCAGCAACCTGGTCTTCGCCACCCTCGACGAGAACGGCCGGCCGTCACAGCAGTACCGCACCCTGTTCCTGCACCGGCTGCTCGCGGGCGGGGTGCTGGCCCCGTCGTTGGTGGTGAGCAGCGCGCTCGACGACGCCGACATCGAGCACACCGTCGACGTGGTGGCCCAGGCGTGCGCGGTGTACCGCAAGGCACTGGACGCCGGCGACCCCACCCCGTGGCTGGCCGGACGACCGGTGAAGCCGGTGTTCCGCCGCCGGGCGTGATGTGCCGTCAGTCGCGCTGTCGCCGGTCGGCAACCAGGTCGACCAGCCAGGCGGTCGCCGGCGCCACCGCCAACGCGGTGCACCACCCACCGAGAACGTCGGTCGGGTAGTGCGCCCCCAGGGCGACCTGCGCCCATCCCATGGCGGCCCCGGCGACCAGCGCGGCGGCGAGCACGAGTGACACACCGCCCCTCCTGCCGAGCCCCAGCCGTCCGACGGCAAGCAGCGCCACCACGAGGGCGAGCGCGGTGAGGAAGGCGGTGTGCCCGCTCGGATAGGACAGGTTGTCCTCACCATGAATGGTGCGCCCCACCAGGGGCTTGAGCAGCGTGGTCGTCCCCACGGCCATCCCGGTTCCTGCAACGACGAGCACGGCCGCCCGAGCCCACCGAAGCAGCAGGCAGCCCACCACGGCGCCCACGACCAACATCGCGGCTCCGACGGGCTCCCCCAAGAAGTCGACGGCCAGGGCGACCTGCCGCCACGGCGGCCGCACGCTGTCCGCCGTAGGCGAGACGACCCACCTGTCCCCCCTCCCGGCTTGACTGCCCCCGGCATACAACACCCCGAGCCCGAAGACCACGAGGGCGGCGAGGACGGCGGCCAGCCCGAGCCAGCCGCGCAGCGCGGGGGGCAGCACCGCGGGTGCCGACCGCGCGGTCGTCACCGGCCCACCGCGTTGGGTCGAGCTGGGGGGCTCGGGCGGGATCGGGAGACGGTGGTCAGGGTCTTGACGTGTTGGGGCGGGGTGAGGGTGCGGGTCTTCTTCCGGCCGCCGTCGCAGCCTATGCAGCAGATGCGACACACCTCCCCCTCCCGTCGGGGCCGACGCCATGTCACCCGCCACGACCACGATTCCGCGCCCCAGAGAACTGCCCGCTGCCGCCTAGCCACCCTAGCCAACAAAGCGAAATCCGCAGCAGGTTTCCGTCCGGGTCAGTGACGGACCGGACGCTCACGCCGTGTCTGCGGCGCTTGGCCGCTCGCAGTTGACCGCGTTAGAGGCAATCGCGACGGAGGTCGACGAGATGGCCCCAACTGCACGATGACGCGCTAGAGTTGCGCAGCTCACGGGATATCCGTCCATAGATGTGCTGGTTCTGAAGGCACTGTGATGAGACGTCAGCAGGTTTGTCCGGCTGCGGCAATCTGGCTGGACGCTGAAGTATTTGGGGGAACTCGCCATGACCGAAGCTCCGGTTGACGCCGTCGGCACCGGCGACGACGATGCCGACCGCAAGATTGTCGAGCAGGAGCAGGCCGAGATACGAGAGTTCATCAAGGGACTGAGCGCAGATGACATCAAGTCGGGCAACTGGTTCACCAAGCTCAGCGCTCATGCCCTGAACTCCTACACCAACAAAGTCGACTCGCAGTACTTCCAAGAACGGTATGCGGGCGTACCCGCGGACGCCATCGTCGATCAGCGGATCAAGATGGCGGCCCGGTACGCGGCGCTCGAAGGCGGTCTCTCTGCCGGGGCCTACACGGCGGCCGTCGCCGCCACCATCGGCAGCCTTGGAGGCGCCTCGCCGGCGACTGTCCCGGCCGCCGTCGCGACCCTGATGGTCGATGTCGCATTCATCACCCGGCTCCAGCTCCGCCTGGCGTACGACATCGCAGTCCTCTACCGGGTCCCGCTCGACCTGTCCGACCCCGATGACATGTGGAAGCTCATTCGAGTGGCCTTCACCATCAAGAGCGGGGAAGTGGTCAGGGGAGGTGTGGTCAAGGCTGTGCCGGCCATAGTACGGCCGGCGATCAAGCGCTTCTACTCCAAAGCAGTACTGACCGCCGCGAAGGGGCTCCCTTTCGTCGGCAAGTTCCTCCTGCAGCGCAACGTCATCAAGATCGGCATCCCCGTCGTCGGCGTTCCCCTTGCGGTGGTGTTGAACCGCTACACAACGCTGCTCGCCGGGCGGCATGCGCAAGCTGTCTTTCGGAACGAGGCGCGGGTGATCGAACTCGCCGAGAATCTGAGCAAGCAGAGTCAGCACCCTCAGTTGATGCTGTGGGTCGCATGGCTCGTCATTCGGGCGAACCACAAGATTACCGACGATGAGACTCTGTTGATGCGTCACCTGGTGCGGCTGGTCCGGGAGCAGCATCAGATCGTCGACGAACAGCTCGCACACCTTGTCGATGTCGACCCCGCCGAGGTGTGGCGGCGCATAGACCTCGAGCCAGGGGATCTGAGCGACGTTCTCGACGCGGCCGACAGGGTGGCCGCTGTGGACGGTGCCGCCAACGCACGCGAGAAGGCTGTCATCTCCGAGCTTGGAGACCGTTGCCGCCGCCGAGTCTGACGCCGTGATGCGCCTCCGTACGGCGACTCCCCCTACGTGCGATGGCACCCACAAACCTGCAGGTCAGACGCCCTACTTAACCGGCTCCAAAATCGCCACGCACTCCACATGATGCGTCATCGGAAAGGTGTCGGCCTGAGCGAGTCACGGAAAAGGCCAGGTCGGAGGCGCTTTCTCGGCTCGCTGTGCAGATCGAGGGCGCCCAGAGCGTCAAACGAGCGTCACGCGGGCAGTCCGTGCTGCTCAGGGCGGAACAAACTACGGCTCAACCTGGAAGTGTTCTCCCATCTGTGGCCGGTACTGCGCACCCTCGTCGGCCGCACTGTGCGCACCGTCTGGGAAGACGCCTTCCCCCAGCTCGCCTTTCGCACCCAGGCAGCCGAGTGACGGACATGCCGGAGCTGCACACGCGTCTAACCGGCGGGTACACCGTGCGGGCGCACCACCTCGTGAACCGCCCCAGCCAGGACCTCGACGTCACCACCGAGGACGCGGCGCCTGTCCTCGTAATCGATGGTCGGCTGTGCCACCACGATTTCGCTCGCCATGCAACACCTGTCCTGCTTCGATGCGCAACGACCCTACAGAGCGCCAGGGTGGTTGACCGTTTTCTGGACAACTCACTCTGGGCCCCCTCGGTGTCGCACAATGGACTATCGGTGAGTGCAAGTCAGGGGGCGCAGTGGCACTGGTACATGTTCACGGTATCGGGAACCGGAAGGCCGACGCCGTGGTGCGCTCCGCCGCACTGCGCGACGAACTGCTGCGCCAACACCTCCTGCCCGCGACCGGCCACTCCCCCGGCGCTCTACTGTCCAACCCGTGGTGGGGCGAGCTTGTCGCGGAACCGGCTTGGGGGTGGGCCTCGCTGGCCCCAGCCGAGGTGGAGTCGTTGGGTGGCGAAAGCGAGGATCCGCTGGAGAAGGCCGTCGCCGAAGCTCTCGCGGACACCGTCGCCGGAACGGAACAGCGGGACACCGAGCAGGTCCTGACGGCGACCGCCCGCATCTCGTTGCAGCGGGCGATCGATCTGCTTGCACTGGCCGGCAACGACGCCGAGGAGTCCGAGCCGGGCGCCCTTGCGGAGCTGGTGGCCTTCTGCTCGCGGGCTACCGCGTACTGGGCCGAGAAGACTGACGAGGGCACCCGGGGTGACGGCGCGGAGTTCTTCGCCTGGCTCGAGGGGCTCGAGGAAGACGACGACTTCATCGACCGCCTTCACGACGAGGTCGCTGAATGGGAGCGACGCACGGGCCGCGGTCAGGCCGAGACGGGCCCTCGGTCCTGGGAGAGCTTCGGAGTCGAGAGCGGTCTGCCCGCCCGCGCCGTCCGCGCGGTGCACCGGCTGCGCGCCCTCAAAGTCTCTGTCCGGACTAGCCCCTTGGCCGCTGGTGTCCGCCACTGGGCCGCCCGTCCGATGGCCTTGCTGATGGGTGACGTCATGGGCTATTTCGCCGAGCGCGGCACCCTGGAGTTGCCCGGCCCGATCGTGAAGCGGATCGCTGGCTTCCTTGACGAGGCGGCGCGGGACGCCACGCTGCGCGGTGAGCCGTTGGTGGTGATCGCCCACAGCATGGGCGGGAACATCGTTCATGACGTGCTGTCCCACTTCCGGCCCGATGTGCGGGTGGACCTGCTGGTGACTGTGGGCACTCAGATCGGCCTTTTCGAGGAGCTCAAGCTCTTCGCGTCAAGTGACGACGCGGTGCCGAACTCGCGCTGCCCCAAGGTCACCGCGCTGCCGAACGTGAACCGCTGGATCAACGTCCTGGATCGGTCCGACCCGTTGGCGTTCGCGGCCGCTCCGGTCTTTGTCGGCGCGGAGGACCTGGTCTTCCGTACCGGCGCTTGGTGGGCGCACGGGGGCTATCTCACGTCCTGCGACTTCCACGCGCGACTGGCGCGCAGGGTGGGGCAGCCGACATGACCACGGTCTGGGAGAGCGGCTTCGAGGGGCCTGCCGCTCACGCGCTGGTAATCGGCGTCGGCGCCTATGACTGGTTCCCGGGCGGAACACGGTACGTGAAGGGCCGCAAGGGCGACCGGCTGTCCAAGGAGTTCACTCAGCTGGCCTCTCCCCCGGCGTCCTCACGTGCGCTGTGCGAGGGGCTGCTAGAAGGTTTTCGAGACCTGCCTGATGGAATGTCGCTCGGCAGCCTTGAAGCAGTCGTCTCAGCCCGCGAGAAGATGGTCCTCAAGGGTGACGACGGCGCCGAGGTGCCACTCAGACCTGCCACCCTCGCGGGCGTGGAGGAGGCATTCGATGCCTGGTACGACAGGTGCAACAGCCACCCCGAGAACGTGGCGCTGTTTTTCTTCTGCGGCCACGGGGTCCAGGTCGGAAGAGGCTCTCAGATCCTCCTGCTTCAGGACACCGGTGAGAACGTGCGGGACTACTTCCGCACCGCAGTGGACCTCCGCGTTCTGGTAGAGGGGATGGAGAAGAACAGCGCCCGGGTCCAGTGTTTCTTCGTCGATGCCTGCCGCTTCGCTCCGGAACAGCTGTACGAGGAGGGGGACGTCCGCGCCACGCATCTGTTGACACCGCCGCGCCGACCGCGCAGCCGCGACAGAGTCGTCGTCCACTCCACTCTCCCGGGCACCAAGGCACACGGCCCGCTGGGAGGAGTCACCCGCTTCACCGATGCGGTCCTGCGTGCCCTAAGGACACCCGACTCGGACTCTGCGGGCGATGCCTGGGCGGTGACCACGGAGACCGTCGGGAAATTCGTGCGTGAGCTCATGGCCTGGCCGGGGCTGCGGCAGGACGGCATCGTCATGCCGCAGCAGCACTGTGACTTCTCCTCGCTGAGCACGAGCACGGGCGGCGTTCTCTTCTCGTTCGACGAGGCTCCGTCGGTCCCCTTCCACTTCGACACATCGCCCGGGGAGTCCTTGTCCGACGCCGAGTGGGCGCTCATGGACCAGGAACACCAAAAGCTGTATGCGTCCCGCCCGCCGATGCCTGAACCCTGGATCGGGCACGGACCCGTCGGTCCGGTGCGGGTTGAGGTGTCGTTCGCCGAAGGTCGCTTCCGGGGCCGCGGCGACGACGTCTGGATGCAGGCGCCCTGCCGTGCGCGGACGGTGGAGGTGCAGGAGTTGTGAGCGTCACTACGGCACACGTCGACATCGTGGCTCCCGTGGTGCCTGGTGCCACTCCGGGCACGGTCGTCGGCGCGGCCGAGGTCCTTGATCGTGGCAACCGTCGGCTGGCGCGAGTCCCGCTGCGCGCTGGGATGTCGACCCCAGTGGAGATCCCGCGCGAGGAACGGTGCCTGGTCCACGGCTGGTCCCCCTATCTTTCGGTCCAGTCCGTCGTGGTGACCGGCGGCCACACTCAGCGCGCCGTGCTCTCCGCGCGGCGCGCGAACGAGGCGAGCCGGGGTGCCAGGAAGTCTGGCCGGGCCGCAAACGGCTGGGTCCGGCTGTGGGGCTGGGAGCCAGACGGCCACTGGACCGTGCGGGATACGTCGGACATGGCAACGGGCAGGGCCGCGACGGTAGCCACACCGCAGGGTGGCCCCGCCGTCCTGCAGATCGGTGGCGGCCGAAGGCGTCCGGTGTGCACGCTGGTGCCGGAGGCATCCCTGTTCACCCTGCGGCCGGCCGAGCATCAGCCGCAGGGCCTGGCGGAGGTCCGCCCCGTCGCGGACTCGGGTTTCACCCTGCTGGAGGCGGTACGGCTCGGGGAGTGGGGCTGGGCCGCCGTCGTGGAGCGGGTCTGGTGGGACGACCCCGGCGTACGAGGCACTCCACTCTTCGATCTGGCGGTCGCTTACCTGGCATGCAGGCGCGGCGACTTGGACCGCGTCGGCCAGTGGAAGGAGATGAACTGGGACCGCTATGAGACCGGCTCCGCTCGGGTCGACGTCTTGGCCGTGGACGCGTGGCTCGCTCGGCGCCGCGGTGGTTCACGGGACCTCGCCTGGGTCCTGGCCCGACTCGCCGATGCACGAGGAGCCCCACTTCTGTCCGAGGGCTTGGACCTACTCGCCGCGGAGCTGGCCCGCCCGTTGTTGGAATCGCAGGCACCGGAGCCAGGTGAGGCGCTGCGCCGCCTCTTGGCCCCCTACCTGCGCGCATCGCTGCCATCGTCACTCTCCTCATTCACCGCCGCTCATCCGGAAAGGCCGGAGCCCCGGGCTCCGAAAGGGGCGCGGCCCGGCAACTCGCTGCCCTTCCACGTGGAAGCGGACGCGAGCGCCTTGAGGATCGAGTGGCGTGTGCTGAGCGGCGCGCCGCCGCAGGGCAGGGATTACGGACTCGCCGCCGAGAGGGCGCTGCCCCGCGTGCCCGGCCTGATGGTCAGCGAGCCAGAGGGGCTCCACGAGTGGCTCATCATCGAGGACGAGGACCCGATGGTGCTCTGGCAGTTGGCCCGCAGGCTCCTCGACGAGGGGGCAACCACCGGAGTGTCCTTCGTGCCTGGCCGCGATGCAGTCGCGGTGGCGCTACCGGGCCTGCGAACGGGTCGCGTGGCGGCCGTTCTGTCCAGTCTCCAGAGACAGGGTTCGGTGCAGCGCCTCGAGCTCAGTGTGGGCGGCGCGCGCCGGGAGCTGCGCACGGCGGATGCTGCCGAGGCCGAGCGGATTTTGGCCGTGCTACTGCGAGAAGGCCACCAATCGCCGCCGTAGGTACCCGGCCCCGCGTCTGCCCCCGCTCAACCACCCGCCCGGCATGACCTGCAGCACGCCGTCGGCAAGGTCGGTGTCCGCGACGCGCTGGGCGGGCTCGATCGAGCCAGGCGTGAAGGTCCTCGCGGGTATCGACCCCGTCGGCAGCGAGAAGGTCGGTGATGGCTGGGCCGTCGCAACCTTCTGTGCGTGGTTGAACCTCATGACCACGGCTAGGTCTTCCGTGACGAGCCGGCGCTGGAATCCGCGGACTGTTCTTGCATCAGCCCAGCTCCGTTGCAAATGCAGGAGCCTCGGTCGGACAGTCCTCTCGTAGTTGCACCGTGGCTGGAAGCTGACATCGCAAATGACAGCACACATGTGGGTCCATGCGCCTGGCTGGAGAAACGGTCCGCTGCCAAGACAGTGGCGAACGTGGTCGGCGAGCCATTGGGTAGGGCTGGATGCGAGCATGGGTCACGGTTGGCGCTGCCGTCTGGCAAGCTGGTGGGAAAGTTCAAAACTCTCGAATGGATGGAGCAGGGGGCCGTTCCCTTGGGCAGCTCCCTCCATGATGGGAAGGCTGGCCATCTCGGTTACCGGGTCTCCGTCGAGACCGGGGCGAGGCGGAATAGGCACTGGGCCGTGTTGAACTCGATCACCTCGGCGATGAAGCGGAACTTGTCGCCAACTGCAATGGTGGCAGGGACCTCCTTGCCGGTCAGGTGGAGGTTGCCGGTGTTGACGTCCTCGTACTTGAAGTTCGGGCCGTCCGTCGTCTGCGGCCCCTTGTCACCCGGGCCGAGAAGGAAGTCGTAGCGGGTCCGGCTACCGGCGTGGGTCGCCATGTGCCTGATTGACCCGTCGAAGGAGACCGTCTGCCCCGCGTGCTTGGTTGCGAAGTTCACGTTCGCTTCGCCACACGGATCCGCCTTCAACAACGTGGCGAACTCGGGACTGTTCTGCGCCGTGATCACCTCAGCGGTGGTCGGCTCGTTTGCGGGCGGCGTAGCGGAAGGCTTCTCACTCGCGGCCGGCGAACTGGCCGACGCGCCCTTCTCCTCGTCGCCGTCACCGAGCGCAACGCCCGTGCCGATGATGGCGGCCAAGACCACGAGGGCGGCAGCCCCTGCCCCGATCAGACGCCAAGGCAGTGGCCTCTTCGGCCGACGGAAGTTGAGGGTGGTGCGAAGTCTGCCTGGGAGCTGTTCCACGAGCTCCCATCCGTCCTTCTGCATCTTCGAGATCACCAGTCCGTCGGTGCCTCGAACCGTCTGCACGACCTTGTACTCGTACTTGATCTCATCGGCCATGCGGCTCTCCGCCCCCTGAAGCGAACCGGTCATATCAACTGGGCGCGAGCATAGATGACTCCACGGATGACGAACGTCCCCTCCCTCGGCCCCTGCT
The DNA here is from genome assembly GCF_040681075.1 of Streptomyces sp. NPDC051907. Taxonomy (NCBI): domain Bacteria; kingdom Bacillati; phylum Actinomycetota; class Actinomycetes; order Kitasatosporales; family Streptomycetaceae; genus Streptomyces; species Streptomyces sp. NPDC051907. Next base: position 68,588 of record NZ_JBFAYB010000013.1, read on the forward strand.
CCTCTGCTCGACCGGGCCGTTCGTGCCGCGCCTGAGGGCGGCGTCTCGGTAGCGGATGCAGGGCATCAAGACAATGTCGAACATCCAAATTCCGGGCGAATCTGCCCTGTGGAGGATCAGTAGGGCTATACACCAGATGCCGCCGGTCGTGGTCGAGTTCAGCCTTGGCACCACTGGTACGAGGGGCCAACACACCTCGATCGCCGCCCTTCTCCTCTACCTTGACAATCCCATCTGCATCCTCGAGTGGAGCCGGAGTGGTGAAGTACGCGGTGTCTGCACCGCAGGCTGACTTGCTGCGCGAGATCGCGGCGGTGTCCGATGCCGTGCGTATCGCACCCGGCCGTACACAGGTCGCCTGGGCGCTGGAGCAACGTGGGCTGATCAAGAGGACTTGGCGCGGCAGTGGGCACGTCGCCGTGGTGACTGCGGACGGCCGCTACTACCTCAAGCACGGCAAGCATCCCCGGCAGGTCCAGGCGGATGAGGAGCGGCTGGAGGGTGACAGCGCTCAAGCCGCGCTCGCTCCGGCCGGCGGGGCTGAACTGGTCTCCCGACTGCAATCGGCATCAGGGACGATCACGGTTGCTGATCCTGCGCCTCGGACCCGGGGGCGGTGGCGGGCCGCCTATTACGACGCACTCCACCACGGGCACGTTCCGGAAGGTCACAAGGTACGGTGGAACGGTCGCCAACGTGGCGACTGTGTCTTCACCCTGGTCAACGAAGAGGCCGAGAAGGCTGCCCAGCCTGCTCCGGTGCCGCGCATCGACGTACCGGAAGTTCTGGATCGGCCTCACCCTCTCGTCCGTGCGACGCGTAAAGCCCTGGGCCGCTCTCAGGGCACGGTCGACCCCCGCGGCAGAGCGGGGGCCGTCCCGTTGCATGTGTCGCGTCCGCTTGCCGACCGCGCCCTACGGATCATGCACGCGCTACTGACCGAAGCCGAGAGCCGCGGCTACATAGCTGAGCCTCAGACCGACCTCCACGGCGGGGAGGCCGTCCACACACTCGCGATCGTGATCCGAGGCCGATCCTTCCCCCTCGTCCTCACGGAACGGACGACCAAAGGCCCGCACAAGCCGACTCCGAAGGAGATTCGGCAAAGGGAGCGCAATCCCTGGATCCGGCTCCCCAAGTACGACGAGGAGTTCAACGGACGCCTCGCCCTCGGTGCACCCGCCAGGGACCGGTACCGGCACTCGTATGCGCACAGCGACGGGGCCCGCTGGACGCTGGAGTCGCGCCTGGGACACCTCCTACAGGACCTCGAACGTCTCGCTGCTGAAGGCGAACGCCGGGACCGGGAGCAGGAACTCCTCGAAGCCGAGCGGCGGCGCCGATGGTACGCGGCTATCGCACAGGCGCGTGAGCAGCAGATCGATCAGCAGCGCGCGAAGGTACTCGCCGAACAGATGAGTGCCTGGAATCAGGCTGCCGAGATCCGCGCCTTCTGCCAGGCAGCCCGCGCTCGAACCGACAGCGCTCCGCTTCCGGTCGGCGAGGCGGAATGGCTGCAGTGGGCGGAGGCGTATGCCGCACGGCTCGACCCGCTGCACCACGCGCTGGTTACGCCGCCGGATCCCCCGGCCAGGCGGGAGGTTCTGCGCGAGCATGCAAAGGTCGACGTCTACGCCTATCCGTGGCCGTTCGACGCTGACGGCCGCTGGGTGCTCCCCCAGGAACAGCCGGCCGACCCGAACTCGTGATCGTGACCGCGTTCCGCGTCCAGAGAATTTCGCCCCTGTCCAAGCAGGACAGGGGCGAAGCAACGTTTATGCGGCGATCGTGAGCGGGGTTTCCATACGCTCCCAGGCCCCGAGGACGGCCTTGTGCGCATCCGGCTGCAGGTGGGCGTAACGCTGGGTGGTCTGGAAGCTCTCGTGGCCGAGGAGGTGCTGGACCTCGTAGAGGGAGACCCCCTTCTGCACGAGCCATGAGGCGCAGGTGTGGCGCATGGAGTGCGGCGGGTAGTGCGGCACGAGCTGCTGCTCGCCGTCATCGTCGAAGTGGTAGGCGCTGTCGACGGTCGGCCACCATGTCTGCCGTCGCCAGTTGCCATCGTTGAGGAGGCGACCGGCCCGGCCCTTGGTGAGGGTGGTGAACACCACAGCGTCACGGTCGAGCCGGTGGATGTAAAGCTCCAGCGCCTCCAGGACGTGCGGCGGGATCGGTACCTCGCGGCGGCTCTTGGAGCTCTTTGGGTACTCCTTGATGCCGCTCTTGGTGTTGACTTCGACGACGAACAGGCGCGAGCGGCGCTGGTCGATGCAGTGGCGGTGCAACCCGGAGAGTTCGCCCCACCGCAACCCGGTGTAAAAGCCCAGCAGGCACATCGTCCGCCACGCTGTCGGGAGTCCATCGAGACCGCTCTGCGCCTGGTCGAGCGTGAACCACTGCGGCGGCTTGACGGCGATCTGGGGCAGGTCGATGCTGCGGCAGGGACTCACCGCAATCACGTCGTCGTCGACGGCCGCACGCATGATGGAGGACGTCAGGTTGTAGGCCCGCTTGATCGCTGCGGCACCAGCGCCCTTCTCGATCAGAGCACGGATCCAACTCTGCACATCCATCCGGGTGATGGCCCGCATCTCCCAGTCGGCCCAGTAAGGCATGACGTGGTTCCTGATGCCCGAAGCGTCGCCCTGCAGGGTATGGGGCTCGACGACGCGGGCGTTCCACCACCGGTCGTGCCAGTCACGGAAGGATGTCTCGCCGACTCGCGGGTCGCGCAGGCCCCCGCGGGCAAACTGGGTCTCCATCTCAAGCCCCCAGGCACGCGCCTGCGTCTTGAGGGGAAACGATTCGCTGAACCGGTCACCCAGCCGGTTACGAACCGTCGCCTGCCAGTTGCCGGTCTTCAACTTGCGTAGGTACAGCCCAACTCCTCATGTCAGTACGGAAGGCCCCTCGCGGGCCGGGGTCAGCGGCGCGATCTCGGTGCGGCGACGGCGCGGCTGGAGATGAACTCGTCGAGGCCGGCGGCGGGGACGCGGATTCGCGAGCGGCCCGTGCCGGTGCGCAGATCGACGACTGGAAGGTCACCTACGGCGATGAAGCGGTAGACGGTGCGGCGGTCGACGTCCAGAACGGCGGCGACGGCAGGGATGGACAGCAGGCGTGGAGGCATGGGTGAGTCCTTGGCGGGCAGCGTAAAGGGGTGCGGCGACGAGGCGGCCGCCAAGCCGGTCCAGTCCGTGGTGGGGGCCGCAAGCCCTGTCAGGGCGGGGCGTAGCACGTCACGGGACGGCCGGGTTCCTGCGCACATGAGCCAGGCAGGAACGCTCTCGGCGGCGAACCGGAGGGCGTGGGGAAATGAGTCTCGGATAGCGGCGCTCCGCTGATCTGCCGAAGCAGAGCGCCGCCCGGTTCATCGGTCAGTCGGCTCTGGCAGGCGAGTCGCCTGAGCGAGGCGCTCCCAGTCGATCTCTGTCGCTTCGAGACGGAAGCAGTACGGGTAGCGAAGCGCCAGCCAGGCTGGGGTCACTCCAGCGAGCTCGGCCACCGTGGCGACATCGACGCCCAGCCTCAGCCATCGCACCAGGGAAGACTCCCGCAGGATGTCGACGGGCTCCCCCAACCGCCAGGCCAGCAGCTGGTCATGGGGCAGCACGGCCTCTTGCGCCTGCTCCCACAGCCCCATGTATGCATCTACCGAGAGTCGCCCACCACGCGCGCCGGGGAACAACAGATCATCCTTCTGGAGAACGGCATCGTTGATCCACCCCCGCAGGAACATGGCGAACCCCGGTCGCAGCGGAACCACCCGAGCCTGCCCTCGACAGCCAGCCGTCAGCTCACCAGAACCACCCGAACGAAGGACAACATCGCGAACACGCATGGATCGCGCTTCACTCGGACGGAGTGCCCCCTCGACCAGGGTGACCAGGAAGGGGTACACCGAGCGACTGCCGCCCGTCTGCTGGCGCATCCAATCCAATAGCGAGAGAACTTGCCTCTCGGAAAGTATCCATTCCTCATCCAAAGCATCGACCAGCACAGCAGCGAACTCCTTGCGGAAATAGGGGATCTGTCGCACGCGGATCGCTCGACAACAACAATCGTCCACACGATCCCCGGTTTCGGTAACCGGGGATCCCGTGCTATAAAGGCAGGGGCCCACCCGTTGGCCCGTGCGGAGCTTCTCGTCGCGCCAAGCCGATTGCATGAACCTGCGACTAACCCGCCGACATCTAGGTTCACTTGAAGCAGCCGAACTAATCCAGTCCCTTGGCACCCTAATATGTCTGCCGTCGGCGAACTGTTCCTGGCGCAGATTTAAAATGCACAAAAGCTACCAAATCCGGGCAAACCGCACCACGGGGCTCACAAACAGAGCAGGCGCCTTCTAAGCACCTGCTCTATCGGCTCCTCACCAACACGGTCGGAGCACCTCCTGAAGCAGCCCCAGACCATCTGCACGGCGATCCGCCGCTTTTTAGCAGCACGGGCTTCCTTCGGCAGGCGGGACGCTGACTTACCGCCTATCACACGCCCTTCACATGCTCACAGGTGACCCAGAATCACGCCCGCGGATCACGGAGCTGAAGTTCGAGGGCAGTAAGAGCAAATCCAGATTCGCCGCACCCTGCGCGACTTCATCCTCAGCTCCCACGACACCGCACGACGCAGTCGAACAGTTCAGCATCGGCAAGCTGGAGAACCTGGGCGCACGCCGCCCCGAGGAATTCGATCTGCAGGAACTCCACGACCATCTGGATACCCTGGAATGGGTCAGCGACACGGAGTGCGAGGCGTACGGTCTTGACGCCGCCCGGATTTCCTCACTCCGGCAATGAGCACACCAATGGCTGGACGACCTCGCCCAGCGCCTGGCCGAGCCGTGCACCGAGGACGACGCCCCCGACGGCGTGTGAGCTGAGGCCGAACACGGCCCCGTTACCGCCCGCTACGACAAAGGCCCGGCGCACCTCGCCCTCGAAGTGTGCAGCCCTTTCGCACACCCGTCAGCCGCGCCCCGCCAGGCGCAGGGACGCGGCCCATCGCCCGGGCCCGTCGGCGACGGCGGGGGCCGCCGACTCCTGCCACCTACCGCGGCCGGCCACCGTGGCGAACTCTCCGGGCCCTTGGGTGACTTGGGCCGCCTCCTCATACGCCCCCAGGCCCGGAAGAGAGACGGAGAGGGAGGGTGATCGCGAACAGGACCAGCCGGTCAGCCAGCTGCGACTACGATTCCGTACAGGTCCGGGGCATGCGCCGGACCCGGCCCGCACCCCGGCGCCCGCCACCGTTCGTGAAGCCCGTCCCCGCCTGTCCCGTACCGGAGGTCCCCAGGTGTCGTCGACTCCCCGGCCGTCCGCTCCTCGCCCCGGTCCGCCGCCGGCCCGTGAGCACTGGTTCCAGCCGCGGCGTTCCGGTTTCCGCTGGGAGCAGGAAGGTCTGGACCACATCCGGCGGCTGATGCCGGCGACCGAGCCGTACCGGGCCTGGGCCACCTTCCAGTTCACCGGCGTCACCGGCCGGGTCAACGAGTGCGATCTACTGATCGCGGTGCCCGGTGGCGTGTATCTCCTGGAGCTCAAGGGACATCCGGGCCGGGTGGTGAACCACGGTGACACCTGGCAGTTCCACAGCGACCGGGTGCGCACGCTCCGTAATCCGCTGCACCTGACCGATCTCAAGGCCAAGGAACTCAAGGCCCAGCTGGAGCGGGCGGCCCGCGCCTCCGGTATCGATCCGCGCAAGGTGCCCTTCATCAAGCCGGCCGTGTTCCTGCACGACGCCGCCCTAGTGAGCGAGCTCGACGAGTTCCAGCGCACCGCCGTCTACGGGCTGAACGGCTCCGAGGGCGGGCTGCCGGGCATCTGGGACGGGCTGCTCGGGCTCCCTCCGGAGCGGGAGAGCTGGCGGGTCACCCCACAGGACAGCGCCCGCCTCGAACAGCTGATGAAACGCGTCGGGATCAGCCACTCCAACGCTCATCTGCGGTACGGAGACGACTGGCGCCTCGAGTCGCGGGCCCTGGACGCGGGCCCTGGGTGGGAGGACCGCCTCGCGGTCCGCGACGACAGCCTGGCCAAGGAGAGCGGCCGGGTCCGGATCTACCTGTCGGGGCAGGACTCGTCCGCCGAACAGCGCACCCGCCTCGACCGTGCGGCCCGTCGCGAGTACCAGGTCCTGCAGGGGATCAACCACCGCGGCATTGTCCAGGCCGTACAGATCCGCGAGCACCAGGGCGGCCCGGCGATCCTCTTCCGGCACCGCGAGGCCGATCTGCGGCTGGACGCCTACCTGAACGCCTATGGGGGCCTCCTCTCCCCCGCGATACGTCTGGATCTGGTGCGCCAGCTCGCCGAGGCCGTGCGGTACGCGCACAATCGCTCGCTCTACCACCGGGCGCTGGCCGCCCGCTCGGTGTACGTCAGCACCCGCGAGGACGGCACGGACCCGACCTTGCGGATCGCGGACTGGCAGACGGCCGCCCGGGACTTCGAATCCAGTTCCCATCTGTCGCTGGCCGACACTCCGCTGGACTCCGGTCTGGTGGCCGACACGGCCCAGGTGTATCTCGCCCCGGAGACGTCTCGGGAGTTCGCCGACCCGGTCGACCTGGACATCTTCGGCCTCGGCAGCCTCTCCTACCTCCTGCTGACCGGGAAGCCGCCCGCCGAGGCACGCAGCTCCCTGGTGGACCGGCTGGCCGCCGAGGGCGGACTTCATCCGTACGCGGTCTCCGACAGCGTCTCGGCCACCCTGGACGACCTGGTCTTCCGTGCCACCGCCTCCGATGTGCAGCACCGGCTCACCTCGGCCGAGGAGTTCCTGCGGCTGCTCGACGCCGCGGAGGCCGAGTTCGCGCAGACCGGACGGTCGGCGGCGGTGACGGTCGACCCGTTGACCGCCAAGGCCGGGCAGTATCTGGACCAGGAGTGGGAGGTCGTACGGGTCCTCGGCACCGGCGCCACCGCCCGCGCGATCCTGGTCGCCCGCCGCACCGAAGAGGGCGCCTACGACGAAGCCTCCCTGCGGGTGTTCAAGGTGGCCCTCGACCGTGAGAAGGACGCCCGTCTCTACGCCGAGGCGAAGGCGCTGCGCGAGGTCGGCGGCAGCCGCATCGTCAAGCTGCTCGCCGACCCGCGTGAGGTGGGCGGCCGCACCGTTCTGGAGATCGAGTACGCGGGCGGGTTCCGTTCCCCCCAGGACCGGGAGCCGGTCAGCCTGGGCTCACGGCTGCGCGGTGAGGGGCGCCTCGGGTACGGGCAGCTGGAGCGGTTCGGCACCGATCTCTTCGACGCTCTGGACACGCTCGCCGCCCGTGGGGTGCGGCACCGTGACATCAAGCCGGACAACCTCGGCCTGTTCAAACGCAACGACGGTTCCTGGCAGTTGATGCTGTTCGACTTCTCGCTTGCCGACGCACCCGACCAGGATCTGCGGGCCGGCACCCGCGGCTATCTCGACCCGTTCCTGGGCAGTAGCCGTCGTTCCCGTTACGACGATCACGCCGAGTGGTACGCGGCGGCGGTCACCCTCTACGAGATGGCCACGGGCGAACGACCGGTGTGGGGCGACGGACAGGTGGATCCGCTGACCGTCGCGGACGCCGAGCTCCATGTCGCTGACGAGCTGTTCGAGTCCGCCCTGCGCGAGGGACTGACCAGTTTCTTCCACCGGGCACTGCATCGAGATCTCGATCAGCGCTACGGCAGTCTGCGTCTGCTGCAGGATGCCTGGCGGGACGTCTTCCGCCGGGCGGACTCGGCCCGGCCCCCGACCACCCCGGCCACGGTGGACCGGCAGGCCGAGGACGTGGAGGACGCCCGGGAACAGGCGGCCGCGGCTGCCGGGCTGAAGACCTCGTTGGACGCGGCGGGGCTCTCGCCGCGGGCCGTCTCGGTGGCGGCCGGTCTCGGGGCCTCCACCGTGGAGGCGCTCCTGGACGTCCCGGCGTACACGATCTCCCGTGCCCGGGGCGCCGGGAACGTGATCCGCAAGGAGCTGAACCGGCGGCGCAAGCAGTGGCTCCAGGAGCTGCGGCAGCGCCCTGCGGGGAGAAAGCCCGTCTCGCTGCCCGCCGACGCCCCCGAGGAGGCGCTGGAATCGGTGGAGACCCTGGCCGCCCGGCTCACCCCGGCGGCGACGACCGGCCGGCGCACCCGGCCGCGGCCGGACGTCGTCCTGGCCACCCTGGGTCTGCCCGGTGCCGCCCTGGCCGAGAGCTGGCCCTCCCAGCCGGCCATCGCCAGGGCCCTGAACATCAGCCAGCCGACCGTTTCGCAGCACCAGAGCGCCGCGATAGAGCAGTGGGCCGCACTGCCCTGGCTCGGCCGGGTCCGCGACGAGCTGGTGACCGTGCTGTCCGAGCAGGGCCGGGTGATGACGGCCGCCGAGCTCGCGGCCGAGCTCCGGGTCAGGCACGCCCCGCAGGACGCGGACGACGACACGGACCGCGCGGACCTGCAGGCGCTGGCGCTGGCCGTGGTGCGGGCCGCGGTCGAGGCCGAGTCGCGCCGGCCGGACGAGGCCCGCGGGATCGAGCACAGGGACGGAGACGGGGAGGGCTCCGCTCCTCCGCCCCGGATCGCCGTGCTGCGGCGCGGCGGCACGGTCCTGCTGGCGCTGGAGGACCTTCCCGGAAGCGACGACCCGACCCCGGTGGAGCTGGCCGATCACGCGACCGAGCTCGGCCACGCCGCCCAGGCCCTGGCGGCCCGCGATCCCCTGCCGGGCAAGGAGGCCGTCCTGCGCGAACTGCGCGCGGTCCCCGCACCGGAGGGGATGGCCCCGCCGGCCGACACCCGTCTGGTGGCACTGGCCGCGTCGATGGCCGGCGGGGTCGGCGTCTCCCCGCGGTTCGAGCTGTTCCCCCTGGACCTCGGTCTGGACCAGGCACTGCGCGTCTCCCAGGCGGCGGCCGGGGTGCGGCGCGCCATCGGCATCGGGGCCGATGACCTGCTGGCCCGACTCCGCTCCCGCTTCCCGGGCCTGGCGGTACTGGCCGACCTCACGTACGTGGAGCTGGAGGAGGCCCTGGAGAAGGCCGGCTTCCCGCTGGAGTACGACCGGGACCGCTCGCTGTTCTTCCCTCCCGCACGCGATCCCGACCGCAGCCGGCCCGCGTACACCGTGACGTCCGTGCCCGGGACCGGCACCCTCTACGGCGACGCGCAGGCGGAGCTAGCCGAGGGGCGTGATCCGCGCCGGATCCTCGCTCTGCGCCTCGACGATGCGCTGCGCCGGGGCGGGTTCCTTGCGCTGACCGTCAGGGGCGCCTACCTTCCGGGCCTCGCCGAGCGGCTGGCCGAGCGCTGCGGTGTTCTCCCGATCGCCCTGGACGACCTGTTCCTCACCGCGCTGCGCGAACTGGCCGATGAGCAGGGGGTGCCCTGGCGGGCCCTGCTGAAGGCGGACGCCGGGTTCACCGCCACCGGCCTCCTAGGCACCGCCCTGGGCTCCTACACCCGGTTCGCCGCCGAGCGCGTGGCACAGCGGTGCGCGGACCTGGCCGAGCAGGCGGGCCCACGCACCGTCCCGCTGCTGCACCGGGCCGGTCTGGTGGCCCGCTACTGGGAGGCCGGCGGCCGCGAACTCCTGGTCTCCCTGCAGCAGTCGGCCCGCCGCCCGGCCGAGACCCCGCACGGTTTGTGGCTGCTCACCCCGATGGACGACCCGCAGGCCACCCCGGCCCTGGAGGGACGCACGGTGGACGTGGTGGACCGGGTGAGCGAGTGGGTGGTCCTGGAGGGGCTGCCGTTGAGGGAACTTCTCGGCGAGGAGTGAGGGCGGAGGTGAGCGGGGGCGTCAAGGCACCGGGCCCCTTCCCTAACCCGCCGCCCCTGACGCAAGCTCAACCGCCCACGACGTGCGCGAATTCACCTTTTCGGAGCAGCATCGCCCCTTATGATCAGCGGCGTGCCGGATGACGACGCGAGAGCCCAGGACGCGGTGATGGAGCAGCAGTACGCCCTCGCCGGAGCACGGCATTACCACGATGCCGTCTATCTCTGCGGCGACCAGCGGTGGCCGACCGCCGACCACCTCTTCGGGTTCGCCGCCGAGTGCGCGCTGAAGAGCCTGCTGCTGCGGTTCGCCGTGCACGACGTGTCCACGTACCGCAACGGGAATGCGATGAACCGGGCACGGTGGGTGAATCCCCGGACCGGGAAAGAGGACTGGCTGGGCCACATCAACCAGGTCCTGGGGGCGGCCCCTCTGCTGGCGTACGGCCGCGGAGGCCCCGCGTTCGTGGAGGCCGTCGACCGGCTGAACGTCTTCGCGTCCTGGGACCTGGCGGACCGCTACCGGGACGGCAGACAGGTCTCCGACTCGGTCGTGGCCAGCCGCCAGGAGGCCGCGCGCCTCGCCCTCTCCTTGTACGAGCTGTACGAGCTCACCGGAAGGACCTCATGACCGCGTACGACTTCCCGGTCCGCTTCGACAGTTCCCGCCCGATCGCGTTCGGGATCGCACGGGACGTGGCGGAGGAGGGGTACGACGTCGTACTGGTACGGGACGTACTCGGCCGGTTCACTCTCATCGTCGATGACGACAGCAAAGGCGTGGATGCCGGACAGCACGACCGCTGGTCGGCGACCCTGCACGACCGGCTCGGTCCATACTGCGGCAAGCGGCGGATCCTGCTGAAGTCCCGGATGTTCTCGGCAGACGCCTTGCTCAGGTCTCCTCGTGCGATCGACGTCCCCGACGGGTCCACCTCCGTCGGCTCTGTCCGGTTCCTGGACAACACCGTGGTCGGCGAGGGCTGGACCCAGGTCTCCACGCCGTCCGCACCGAAGATCGGGCCCCGCACCCACCGCACCGCTCTGTACGGCTTCAAGGGCGGCGTCGGCCGTACCACGGCGACCTCGGTCCTCGCCCGCGCCCTCGCCGACACCGGCAAGATCGTGCTGGTGATCGACCTGGACCTGGAGTCGCCTGGTATCGGCCCGCTGCTTCTCGGGACGGGGCGGTTGTGTCGCCACGGTGTCGTCGACCACCTCGTGGAGGCGGCTCTCGGCAACGAGGAGGGCCTGGAGATCGTGGCCAGGTCGGGGTACGAGCCGCGCAATCGGGGCGAGTTGTGGATCGCCCCGGCTCGGGGGGCGGGCGACGACACGCCCAACGCCTACGTGGACAAGCTCAACCGTGTCTACGCCGATTCCCCAGGCGCGAGTTTCGCGGACCGCCTGGAGGCGACCGTCCGTGCCTGCGAGGAGGCGGTGGAGAAGGGCGACAGCGGGCGCCGCCCCGATGTGGTGCTGCTCGACAGCCGGGCCGGCATCCACGACGTCGCTGCCGTGACCATCTCCCGGCTGTGCGACCTCGCGCTGCTCTTCGGCGCGGACAACGCGCAGACCTGGTCGGGGTACCGGGACCTCTTCGAGGCGTGGGCGGCGTCCGGGCAGGGCCCGGACATCCGGCACAAGCTCCGCATGGTGGCCTCGATGGTGCCGGACTCGGTCCACCACCCGATGGAGATCTACCTGAGATCCTTCCGGCTGAACTCCTACGATTGCTTCTCCACGCTCTACGACGAGGTCATGGCCGAGGAACCGCAGCAGGCGGATTCCGGAGAGGGGCCTTCCGGCGGTATCCCGTTCGCCCCGTCCCCGGAGGACGACTCCGCTCCTCATCACCCGGTCCCGATCCTCTTCGAGCCGGGCCTGGTCGGCATGAACGTCCCGGACTCCCCGCAGTGGCAGGAGCGAGTCTTCGTGCGGGCCGCGTACCTTGAGTTCCTCGCGACGGTCGTTCCGCTGGTCCTGGCCGACCCGGTCGACGGGAACGACGACGAGGAAGAGACGGGATGACCGAGCCGCTGAGCGCCGACGCCTACCGCGATCTGCTGTCGAGGGCGCTGGAGGGCACGGTCGACGCGGACACCCGGCGGCCGGACTCGCACTCGCTGTACATGCCGGATCTCCACCGGTCCGCCCTGTACGTGGACTCCACGGTGGTTGAGGGCGGCCGGGGTGACGGGAAGACCTTCTGGGCGCGGTCCCTCCTCGACCCGGTGCTGCGGGCGGCGGCGGCGGCCGAGTACCGCATCAACCGGCTCAACAAGCTCCGGGTCTCCCCCGGTTACGGCCAGGACATACGGTCGGACTCCTATCCCGGCCCGATGGCACTGCCACGTTTGGTGGACGGTGGCGCTCTGCCGGAGGAGATCTGGTACGCCGTGCTGCTCACCGCGCTCGGGCAGCCGGAGCTGTGTGCGCTCCCCGAGTGGGGCGACAAGCTCTCCTGGCTCCGGGCGAACCCCGGCCCGGCCGACCGGACCATCGAGGAGGCGGACGCCCGGGCCTTCGCCGAGGACGTGGTGCAGCTCCTGGTCTTCGACGGCCTGGAGCATCTGCACCCCGACCAGCGCGTCGTGGACCGGCTGATCGCGGGACTGCTCAGGGTCGCCCAGCGGATGCGCTTCGGCACGCGCAACATCCGTTTCAAGGTGTTCCTGCGTCCCGACATGTTCGAGGCCGCCAAGCAGCTCTTCCCCGATGCTTCGAAACTGTCGGGGAACGCGGCGGAGCTGACCTGGTCCCGTACCGATCTGTACGGGCTTCTCTTTCATCATCTGGGCAACGAGGGCGGCGCGGACGCCGAGCGGTTCCGCCGGATCACCGGCGGCTGGGAGAGCACGCAGGGGCCGGACGGGGTGTCCGCCCGGCACGTCCCGCCGATCGCCCTGCGCAACGACGCCAAGGCCCAGACGGAGCTGTTCGAGCAGATCGCCGACCCGTACATGGGCAGCAACGTCCGCCAGGGACGCCCCTACACCTGGCTGCCCAACCACCTCATGGACAGCAAGGACCGGATCAGCCCGCGTAGCTTCCTCAAGGCCCTGTCCGAGGCGGCCGAGGTCACCCGGCCCGGGCACGACCGTGCGCTGCACCACTCCGCCATCCACAGCGGGGTGCGCGCGGCGTCCAGGGTGCGGGTGGACCAGGTCGGCGAGGACACCCCGTGGGTCAGGACGGCGATAGAGCCGCTGTCCGGCTGCCAGGTGCCGATCGCCCAGGGGAAGATCATCGAGATCTGGCAGGAACACGATCTGCCGAGTGAACTGCGCCAGGACTCTGCCCGCTACACCCAGCACGACCGGGCCGAGCTGGTCGTCACCGGCCCCCGCCACCCCGACGATCTGCCCCGGCTGATCCAGGAGCTGGTCGACCTGGGCGTGATGCGCCGGCGCGACAAGGAGCGGGACGAGCACGCGCTGCTCGACCTGCCCGACATCTACCGCCTCGCCTTCGGCCTCGGACGCAAGGGCGGCATCCCGCTGACCGGCCGCAGGTAGCGGCCGGTACCGGACACCGACCTGGCAGGATGGACGGACCCGCGAGGACGAGCGACCTGGCGGGACCGACGCTCCGAAGAACCAGGAAGACGAGGTGCCGCCCGTGCCCCCCGAGGACGCACGCACGCCCGAGACCACGGAGGCGGCCACCGCCCCCCTGGACCGCGACGCGCTGCTCAAGGACCTGCAGAAGCAGGTCGCCCTCCTGGTGGAGGACCTGCGGGAGCGCGAGGCGGAGGACGGCGAGGCGAAAGCTGCCCTGACCGTCGAGTACCAGCGTGCCCTGGGCGCGGAACGCACCTCCCTGCGGTACGAGGGCTGGCTGGAGGAGCGTCTGGTCCAGATCGCCTCCGCCTGGGTGCTCGCCTGCGTCTTCGTCCGGTTCTGCGAGGACAACCGCCTCGTACGGGAGGCCCGGCTGGCCGGTCCCGGCGAGCGGCTGGCCGAGGCCCAGGACAACCACGACGCGTTCTTCCGCCGCCACCCTGAGAAGAACGATCGCGACTGGCTGCAGGAGTCCTTCCGGGCGCTGGGCCGCGAGCACGAGATCACCGGGGGCCTCTTCGACCCCGCCCACAACCCGCTGTGGGAGCTGAATCCGTCCTACACGGCGGGGGCCCAGTTGCTCGCCTTCTGGCGCGAGCGGGGTGCCGACGGCACCCTGCGCCACGACTTCACCGACCCCGCGCTCGACACCCGCTTCCTCGGCGACCTCTACCAAGACCTGTCCGAGCACGCCCGCAAGACCTACGCCCTGCTCCAGACCCCGGACTTCGTCGAGGAGTTCATCCTCGACCTGACCCTGGAGCCAGCGGTGGAGGAGTTCACCCTGGAGCCGGTGTGGAAGCACCGTCCGGTGAACTGGGACGGCGAGATGTACGACACCGACGACCCGGAGAATCCGGAGGTACGGGGGCTGCGCTGCATCGACCCGGCCTGCGGTTCCGGCCACTTCCTGCTCGGGCTGTTCCGCCGCATTCTCGCCAAGTGGCGCGAGGCAGCCCCCGGTGAGGAGGACTGGCTGCTGATCCGCCGCTCCCTGGAGGCGGTGCACGGAGCGGACAAGAACCCCTTCGCCGTCGCCATCGCCCGCTTCCGGATGCTGGTCGCCGTGGTCCAGGAGTGCGGAGTCAGGACGATCTCCGCCGCCCCCGGAGTACCTATCAACATCGCGGTCGCCGACTCCCTGCTGCACGGGCGCGAGGCCGGCCGGAAGACGGACGCCACGCTGGACGACGCCGAGCGGGACAACGAGGCCTTCACGTACCGGACGGAGGACGTCCAGAAGTACGTGAAGAAGGTGGACCTGCTCGGGCGTGGCTCGTACCACGTGGTGGTGGCGAACCCGCCGTACATCACGGTGAAGGACCCACTGGAGAACGCGAACTACCGCAAGGTGTATTGGACTTGCTCCGGTAAGTACGCGCTGTCGGTCCCCTTTGCGCAGCGGATCTTCGAGCTGGCGGTCCGGGCGAGCGGATCGGGCCGTGACGGCGGGTTCACCGGGCAGATCACTGCGAACTCCTTCATGAAGAGGGAGTTCGGGTCGACGCTGATCCAGTCGTTCTTCCAAGGCGGCCCCTACAAGGACCCCGGCACCCGGCGCACCGACAACTACGCGGGCGTCGACCTCACCCACATCATCGACACCTCCGGCGCGTTCATCCCCGGCCACGGCACGCCGACCGTCATCCTGGCCGGCCGCCACCAGATGGCCCGGCAGACCCATCCGATCCGCGCGGTCCTCGGCGTCCGGGGCGAGCCCGACCAGCCGGAGGACCCGGCCCGGGGCAAGGTCTGGCAGGCGATCACCGGACAGTGGCGCAAGCCGGGCAGCGAGTCGGAGTGGGTGAGCGTGGAGGACGCGGAGCGGGCGCGGTTCGCGGAGCACCCGTGGTCGTTGAGCGGGGGCGGGGCGGGGGATCTGCTGGAGCGGATCGAGGATGCTTCGGCAGCCCGCTTGAGCAGCGTCGCCGAGTCGTTGGGGATTACCTCGTTCACGCTTGAGGACGATCTTTATCTACTGCCAAAGCGTGCGGCGAAGACCTCCGGCATTCCGGAGGAATGGACACGCCCCATGGTCACCGGAGATCTCCTCCGGGACTGGAACGGCGGAGATTTCGAAGCCGCCCTGTTCCCGTACTCACCGGAGTTCGACCCAATTGACGTGGAGGACATCAAGCCTCTCCACCACTTCATGTGGCCGAGCCGGACCAGCGTCGCGAATAACATCCTCTTCGGCAGGAAGACTAAGGTCGAGGGCGGCCTGAAGTGGTCGGAGTACGGACGGCTGACCACGAGCAAGCTGCGGACGCCACTGTCGATCGCGTTCGCGTTCGTGGCCACGCACAATCACTTCGTGCTGGACCGGGGCGGGAAGGTGTTCAAGCAGTCCGCGCCGGTGATCAAGTTGCCGGAGGAGGTCGGGGAGGAGCGACATCTGGAGCTGCTGGGGGTGCTGAACTCCTCGACGGCGTGCTTCTGGCTGAAGCAGGTGAGCCACGACAAGGGAAGCCAGGGGATCAACGAAGGATTCAAATCCCAAGAGTGGGAACGATTCTACGAGTTCACCGGAACTAAGCTCCAGCAGTTCCCAATCCCATCCGAATTTCCCCTCACTCTCGCTCGCGAGATCGATACCCTGTCTCAGCAGCTTGCCGAAAACGAACCGTCTGCAATCGCCGCTGCCGTTACACCTGATCGCATCACCCTCGACGAAGCCCGCTCCGAACAGAACCACCTCCGCGCCCGCATGATCCTCCTCCAGGAGGAGCTGGACTGGACCACGTACGGGCTCTACGGCCTCCTCACCCCCGAGGAGGTCGAACGGACCACCCTGTCCTGCAGCCCCGACAGGCTGACCGGCGCAGACGTGCCCCAACTCGCCCTGGGACAGCGCGCATTCGAGATCGCGCTCGCCCGCAGCGACGCGGAGACCGCCTGGTTCACCCGGCACCACTCCACCCGCACCACCGAGATCCCCGCCGACTGGCCTGAGTCCTACCGCCGCGTCGTCGAGGCCCGCCTGGACCTCATCGCGCACGACAAGGACATCCGGCTGATCGAGCGCCCGGAGTTCAAGCGCCGCTGGTCCACCGAACCGTGGGAGAAGCGGGAGGCCGCCGCCCTGCGGACCTGGCTGCTGGACGCCGCCGAGCGCAAGGACCTCTGGTACACCGACCGGGAGGGCTTCGACTCCGCCTGCCCGATGACCATCTACCAACTCGCCGACCGGCTCCGCCACGACGAGGACGTACAGACCGTCGCCGCGCTCTACGCCGCCGACCATCTCGGCCAGCGCGAGGCCCGGCTGTCCACGGTGCTCTCGGCCGTCATCGAGACCGAGCACGTGCCGCACCTGGCCGTCCTGCGCTACAAGGAGTCCGGGCTGCGCAAGCGCGCACAGTGGGAGGAGGTCTGGGAGCGCCAGCGGGAAGAGGACAAGTCCGGCGAGCGCCTCGACATCAAGGTCCCGCCCAAGTACACCTCCGCGGACTTCCTCAGGCACAGCTACTGGTCTAACCGCGGCAAGCTCGACGTGCCCAAGGAACGGTTCATCTCCTACCCGGGCTCCGCCCCCGACGGCGACCCCTCACTCCTGATCGGCTGGGCCGGCTGGGACCACCGTGAACAGGCCGAGGCCCTCTCCGGTCTCATCACCGATCGCCTGGAGCAGAACGGCTGGCCCCGCGAGGACCCCCGATACGTGCCGCTCCTGGCCGGTCTCGCCGAGGTCCTGCCCTGGGTCCAGCAGTGGTACGACGCGTACGACGAGGACTGGGGCAGCAACGCGGCGGAGGAGTTCGGTACCGCCCTCAAGATCGGTCTCGAATCCCGCGACCTCTCCCTCTCCGACCTGCGGGACTGGCGTCCGGAGCCAAAGCGGCGCGGTCGCGGGGCGAAGTAACCCGGACAGCACGGAGGGGCTGGGTACCTCACTCGCGAGGTACCCAGCCTTCCACGACGGTCAGCCGCACGCCGCGATACGCAGAAAAGCGACCCACTCCTCGGCCCCGACGGCAAAGGTCGGCCCTTCGGCCCTCTTGGAGTCCCGCAGGTGGACGGCATCGACGGTAGCGGCGACCTCGACCCAGTCCCCCACCGTTGCCCGCGCTGTAAGTGCTCTTGACCCAGACCAGTTCACCTGCTGAAACCCGCGTGTTCATTACTTTCCCAACAGGGGCCCGCCTCGCCCGCCGCCTGGCCACCCACCGGCTGCACGTCTGGGGGCACCGCTACGGCTCGGAGACGAACGACGCCGTCGCCCTGGTGGTCGCCGAGCTGGCGGCGAACTCCGTCACCCACGGGGCGGTGTGCGGGCGGGGCGCGCTGTTGCGTCTGAGCCGCGAGCGGGACGGCCAGATCCGGGTGGAGGTCAGCGACACCTGGGGCGAGCGTCTACCCGCCCCGGCCGCCCCCGACGCCACCGCCGTGGCCGGCTGGGGCCTCATGATCGTCGCGGCTCGCCGAGGACTGGGGGTGCGGCCCCTCGAGGGTGCGCCCGTCGAGACTGTATGGGCCTGTCTCCGCCCTTCCGGAGCCCCTGGCTGATGCGCTCCGTCGCCCCGATCCGGGCTTCTCCACCCGGGTGAGCTGGCAGGATGGAGGGGACGCCCGGCCGTGGTGGTGCGGCAGCGCGGGGCGAGGACGCTGTGGGGAGCTGGAACTACTGATGGCCAGGGGCAACGGGACCGTACTGAGGGACGTTCTCGACATCAAGGAGGACGCCCACGCCGGCGACTTCAAGATCGAGCTGTCGCAGGGCTTCTCCGGGAAGTCGGCCGGTTCCATCGCGGAGTACGTGGTCACTCCCCAGCTGGCGAAGGAGTTCGACAAGGCGTTGCGGCTGGTCCGCGACGCCCTGCGGAAGAACACCTCGTACGCCGCCTACCTGCACGGATCCTTCGGCGCCGGTAAGAGTCACTTCCTCACGGTGCTGCACGCCGTGCTCAACGGAGACCCGGCCGCCCAGACCAAGGAGCGCCTCGGCGATGTGGTGACCGGGCACCAGGACTGGCTGCGGGACAAAAAATTCCTGATGGTGCCGTTCCACCTGGTTGGCTACCCCAGCCTGGAGGGGGCGCTGCTCGGCGGCTATGCCGACGCCGTGCGCAAACTGCACCCCGACGAGGCCACCCCACTGGTCTTCCGGGCCGACTCCCTGCTCGCCGACGCTCGAAACCTGCGCGCTTCCATCGGCGACGAGGCGTTCCTCCGACTGCTCCCCGCGCCCAGGTCACAGAAGGCCCCCGTGCCGCCCGCCGCCCCGGCCGACGGGGACGACACTCCCGAGCTGCGGCCGATCGGCACCGCCCCCGCCCAGGGCTGGACGGCCGCCGCACTCAACGCAGCACTCGACGCCCCCGCCGGCGACCCGGGCCGCGACCAGCTGGTCACCGCACTGTTCGACGGTCCCATGAAGTCGTACGCGGGCAGCACCGGCGGCGAGGAGGGGGCGTACGTCCCGCTGGACGACGGGCTGAGCGAGATCAGTAAGCACGCCAAGGGTCTCGGCTACCAGGGTGTGGTGCTGTTCCTGGACGAGCTGGTGCTGTGGCTGCAGGCCAAGATGTCCGACCGCACCTTCATCAACGAGCAGATCCAGAAGACCGTCAAGCTGATCGAGACCACCAACCCCGACCGGCCGGTGCCAATCATCTCCTTCGTCTCCCGGCAGCGTGACCTCTCCCAGCTCGTCGGCAAGGACGTCCTCGGCTCCGACGTGGAGAACCTCAACCAGGCTCTGCAGTACCTCGAGGAGCGCTTCGAGGTGATCAACCTGGAGGACCGCAACCTCCCGGAGATCATCAAGGAGCGGGTCCTCAGGCCGCGCCCCGGCCAGGAGGCGGTCCTCGACGCCGCGTTCGCCGGGATCGACCGGACCAACCAGATCGTGAAGGACGTACTTCTCGACGGGGACGGCGCCACCGGCTCACGCTGGGAGGATTTCAGGTCGGTGTACCCGCTCTCCCCGGCCCTGCTCAACGTGCTGGTCGCCCTGTCCGGCGCGCTCCAGCGCGAGCGCTCGGGCCTGAAGCTGGTGCAGCAGCTCATGGAGCTCAACGCCGACACCGAGCTCGGCAGCCTAATCCCGCTCGGCGACCTGTGGGACGTACTGATCCACGACACCGGCACCGCCTTCACCGACAAGCTGAGCCAGGAATCGGAGTCCGCGACGCGGTTCCACGCCAAGGCCCGGGCACACCTCCTGGAGAAGTACGGCACCGCCGACCACATCGACTTCCGGGCCGACGAGCGCTTCGTCAAGACCTTGCTGCTCGCCGCGCTCGCCCCCGACGTGCCCGCGCTGCGACGACTGACCGGCACCCGGCTCGCCGCGCTCAACCACGGCTCGGTCCGCTCCCGGACCGTCCCTGTTGGTGAGCGGGTGCGGGAGCGGATGAAGGCCCTGCAGCTGGAGTTCCCCGCCGAGCTGCGCGCCGAGGGCGGAGACGATCCCGTCTTCTCCATCCACCTGTCCGACCTCGATGTCGAGCCGATCCTGAATTCCGTGGTCCGCGAGGACAAGACGGGGGTCCGCCAGAGCTGGGCACGGGAGCGGATGCGGCAGGAACTCGGACTGGGACTGGGCAACGGTGAGGAGCAGCTCCTCGACACCAAGAAGATCATCTGGCGTGGTTCCGAACGCACCGTGGAGTTCTTCTTCGGGTCGGTCCACTCCCCCGTCAGCATCACCGACGAACAGTTCACTGTCTCCGAGCCGGGCCGCATCAGGATCATCTTCGACTACCCCTTCGACGAGAGTCACCGCCGCTCCCCCGACGACGCCTACCACCGGGTCCAGGGGCTGATCAACGGCGGTCACGACGCCCCCGTCCTGGTCTGGCTGAGCGACTACCTCTCCGAGCAGCGCAAGGCCCAGCTGGGGCGGCTGATGCGGATCAACTTCCTGCTCGAGCGCGACCGGCTCTCCGAGTACACCCGCAACTTCCTGCCCGAGGAGCGGACCAAGGCCCGCAACCAGCTGGAGCGGGCCCGGGAGACGCTCACCGAGACCCTGGCCGGCGCGCTGAGCGAGGTCTACGGCCTCACTCAGGCCAAGGAGGGAACCGTCGGCGCGGAGGTGACCGACGGCCGGCACCTCTTGTCCCTGCAGCCCGAGCACCCCCGCCCGCAGCCCCCGGGGAGCAGGCAGTTCCCGCAGGCGGTGACGCAACTCGCCGACGGCCTGTTCTCGGCGATGTACGACAAGCACCCCGACTTCGGTCCCGGCGCAGGCTCCGTACCCAAGGCGGTCAGTCAGAACGAGCTGAACACCGCCCTGAAGTGGATCACCCTCGCGCTCGGAGAGAGCGACACCCGCATCGAGGTCGACTCCAAGGACCTGCGGGCCGTCAGGCGGGTCGTGGAGCCCCTGGGCCTCGGCACCGTCCACGAGGGGCCGCTGATCCTGAAGCGGGAGTGGTGGACCCGCATCAACCAGGTGGCCTCCCTCAACGGCCAGAAGGATGCCGCCGAGCTGAGCGCCGAGGACATCCGCCGCTGGATCACCCGTCCCGCCGAGGACAAGGGACTGGGGTACCGCGGCCTCGACAAGCAGATCACCAGCCTGCTGATCGCCGTCTACGCCCTGCTCGACAACCGCACCTGGGAGAAGTACGGAGCCGTCGAGGCGGCCCCCCCGCTGAACGAGATCGGCCCCGGGTGGTCGCTGCGCGCCAAGGAGATGCCCGGCGAAGAGGAGTACGCGGCGGCCAGGACCCGTGCCGGACGGCTGTTCGGCGTCCCCGCCAAGCCCGCCCTGTTCGCCCGCAACGTCCACGAGCTAGCCGCCGGCGTCCACGCGAAGGCGACCGCACACGAGAAGAGTGTGGGCGACGTCCGGTCCGTCCTCAAGCGCCACGCCGTGCTCCTCGGTCTCGACGCACCGGAGCAGGCCCCGCGCACCGAGAGCCTGCACACGGCCGCCGCGCTCCTCGCCCGGCTCGTCCGGCACGGCGACGACCCCACCGCCCTCGTGCGAGAACTGGCCTCCCTGTCGTACGAGGTGCCGGACCGCGATCTCTCGCACACCATGGACAGTGCCGCGGAGCTCGCCGTGGCCCTGGACGGCACCGACTGGGCGCTCCTCGAACGCGTCCGCAAGCTCAGCGCGCGGGACGACACCGTGGGCGACCGGGCCCAGCGGTTCCTGGACCGGATCAGGGAGGCCGCCCGAGCCACGGAGCTGGAGCGGTCCCTGATTCCCGTGCTCAAGGAGGTCCGGGAGAGCGCCCACGCGCTGATGGACGCGGCCCTTCAACTGGAACCGCCCGCCCCCGCCCCCGGCCCGCAGCCGCCGGTGGACGCCGAGCAGGTCACCCTGTCCCAGCACGGCATCCCGCCGGTGCCCTCGAAGCTGCCCGACCCCGGCCCCTCCCAGCAGCTCCGCATCCCGCCGGCCGACGAGCGCTCCGGTGACGACAGCCGGCCGGAAGACCGTCTTCCGGCCGCCCCGCACGTCGTGGACGCCGGCCCCTCTGGAGCCGCTGAGCTCCCCCGGAAGCTGACCGCCGTACGCGAGGAGATCGAGGCCTACCGTGCCGCGCACCCGGACGCCGCGGTGCGGATCGTCTGGCAGGTTGTCGGCGACGGCACCGTACAGACGGGGGAGGGCGAACAGGGATGAGCACCACCCGTCCCGTCGCCGGCCGCCGGGCCGTCGAGGTACTCCTGGAGACCGAGCTCGCCCGCGCTCCCGGCTGCCGGCTCGTCCTGGTCGACGCCGTCTGGGACAGCGCGGACAAGGACACGGAGTTCACCGTGCGGGTCGGGACCGGGCACCGCCGGGTCCTCGTCACCGACCAGGACTCCCCGCTCGGCATCGCCGACGCCTGGAACCGCCACCTCGCGCAGGCTGAGGACGGTACCGGTGACGACAGTGTCCTCGTCGTCACCGGTACCGTCCCGCCCGACCAGCTCGGCTGGGACCTGCGCGCCCACGCGCCGCACCGGCGGCCGCTGCCCGTGAACCGGACCGAGATCGTCGCCCAGATCTTCGGGGCGGCCGACCTCGACCCCCGGATGCTCGGCGAGCACTGGCTGCTCGACGCGCTCCTGGCGGCCGAACCCCTCGACGGCTGGCCCCGCACCAGTGGCGTCCTCACCCGCGACCGGGCCGTACGGGCCCTGCTCGCGGCCCGGCTCGGCCTCGGCGACACCGAGGCCGACACCCTGGACCTGGACGCCGACACCCTCTTCTCCTGGACCCGCGGCGCCTCGGGCCCCGCACGATTCGCCGCACTGTCCGAGGACGAGCGGCGCGGTCTCGGCGAATGGCTCGGCCGGGCTGCCGGAGAAGCGGCCCCCATCCTCCTCACCCTGGCCGCCGAAGGACGGGGCGCCGACGCCCTGCCGCTCGGCGCACTGGCCTCCGCCGCCCTCGCCTCGGCCCGGTCCGAAGCCGCTGTCTTCGCCCTCGGCTCGCTCTTCGGCAGCGCGCTCACCGCCTTCGACCGGCTGAAGCCCTTCGCGGAAGCAGCCACCGGGGTCCTCACCCGCTGGACCGCGCAAGCGGAAGGCGGCGGGGCCCAGGCCGACCAGGCCCGGCACCGGCTCCTCGGCGTCCTCGAACGCGCCGACCGACTGGCCGCCGGAGCCCGGCTCGACACCCTGATCACCTCGGACCGCCTGCTGCCCTCCGGCTACCGCGGCCGGCTGCGCGCCCTGGCCACCGCCCTCACCGAGGGTGCGCACGCCGGGAGCGGCGATGCGGCCGGAGACGCCGAATCAGCACTGAACGACCTCGCCGCGCACCAACTGGCCGCCGTGTACGGCCACTCGACCGAGACCGCACACACCGCGGTCCGCCTGCTGCGCCGACTCGCCGTGCCAATGCCCACCCTCTCCCACGTCGGCCAGGCCGTACAGGAACATCTCACCGACACCGGCTGGGTCGACCTGGCCGTCGGCATCCTCGCCGAGGGCGACGAATCACCCGACCCGGTCATCGGCGAGGCCTACCGGCGGCTCATAAGAGCTGTACGGGAGCGCCGGACCGCCATCGACGAGGCGTTCGCCGCGCTGCTCGCCCGCTGGACCGAGAGCGCGGCCCAGCAGGCCGACGGGGGCGCCCTGCTCATCGAGGACGTGCTGGCCCGGGCCGCGGCCCCGCTGGCCCGCGACGGCGGCCGTCCGCTGATCGTCGTACTCGACGGAATGAGCGCGGATGTCGCCGTCCGGCTCGCCGGCGAGCTGGACAGGCGGGTATGGACCGAAATCGTCCCCTCCCCCAGCAGGGGCGCCCTCCCCGCCCGGCAGGCGGCGGTCTCGATGCTGCCCTCCATCACCCGGGTCAGCCGGGCCTCCCTGCTGTGCGGGCGGGCCTCCGAAGGCGGGCAGGACGCGGAGCGCTCGGGGTTCGCCGCCTTCTGGCGCAAGCGCCACCGGGAGGGCCGGCTCTTCCACAAGGGCAGCTTCGAAGGCGCGGCCGGGCACCGCCTCGCCCCCGAGTTCGTCGAGGCGCTCGCCTCGGACGAGGTGGTCGCGGTCGTGGTCAACACCATCGACGACGCGCTGTCCAGCGGTCGGGAGGGCACCAGTGGACGCTGGGGACTGCGCGACATCGGCAAACTGCCCGACCTGCTGAACGCGGCCCGCGACCACGGTCGCCCCGTCCTCCTGGTCTCCGACCACGGACATGTCATCGACCGTACCGACCGCGGGAACCTGCCCCTCCAGGTCACCGGCGTCAAGGGAACCCGCTGGCGTATCGGCACCCCCCAGGACGGGGAGGTGTCGCTGAGCGGGCCGCGCGTCCGGACCGACAGCGGCCGCGCGACCCTGGCCTGGCGCGACGACATCCGCTACACCGCACGGCAGGCGGGCTATCACGGCGGTGCCTCACTCGCCGAGGTCACCGTTCCCGTCATCACCCTGATCCCGTCCGAAGGAGTCGTGCCGTCGGGATGGATCCTGCTGCCCTCCGAGGCGACCGAACCCGGATGGTGGAACTCCTTCTCGGGGGCGGGTACCGCGCCGTGGCACACCCGGACCACGAATGCCGACGCCTTGGCGAGAACCCCGGACCCAGGACCGGAGACGACCGACAGCCCGCCGAAGGCCGCCGGACGACAGAAGGCCGAGCGGGTTCCCGCCACGGCTGCCTCCGGCTCCCCTGTTCCGGTCGCACTCCGGGCCGTCGACGTGGACGCCGCTCCCCGCCCGCTCTCCCGGACGAGCCTGGGCGAGCACGTCGTGCGCAGCCTTCCGTACAAGGCGCAGAAGGAATTCGTACGTCTGGCTCCCGGTGAGAAAGCCGTCGCGGCCGTCCTCGACGCACTGGTCGCAGCCGGCGGGAAGCTCTCGCCGGGTGCGGTCGCCGCGGCCGCCCAGGCCGCCACCGGCAAGTCCCAGCGCAACCCGGAGCGCTTCGCCACCGTCCTGGAGCGGCTGCTCAACATCGACGGCTATCCCGTGCTCCGGCTCATCGAGTCCGGCCGCACCGTCCAGCTCGACAAGGCCCTGCTCCAGGAGCAGTTCCTGGAAGGCGGCCCCGCATGACCCGGCCGACCCCCGACATCAGCACCGCGCGGCGCCAGGACGTCCTCGACGCACTGCGGCGCGGCACCGTGCCCCAGGCGGGACTGGGCCTGTTCGCCGTCGGACTGACCCGCTTCGAAGCGGCGCTCGACGACAACCTGGACACGGTCACCCGCGGCGGCTCCGCCTTCCACGCCCTGCGCGGCGAGTACGGCTCGGGCAAGACCTTCTTCGCCCGCTGGCTCGCCGAGAACGCCAAGCGGCGCGGGCTCGCCGTCAGCGAGGTGCAGATCTCCGAGACCGAGACCCCCCTGCACCGCCTGGAGACCGTCTACCGCAAGCTCACCGAACGCCTCACCACGGCCACCCACCAGCCCTCCGCGCTGCGGGCGGTGATCGACTCATGGCTGTACGCCCTGGAGGAGGAGGCCCTCGCGTCCGGTGAGATCGAGGACGACGACGAGGGCGGCCTCGCAGCTGCGGTGGACGAGCTCCTGGAACTCCGGCTCGCCTCCGTCGCCCGCACCACCCCGGCCTTCTCCGCCGCACTGCGCGGCTACCACCGGGCCGTGGCCTCGGGGGACGGGCCGCAGGCCGAAGCGCTCATCGCCTGGCTCGGCGGACAGAAATCCGTGGCCGCCGCCGCCAAACGCTCCGCCGGAATCCGCGGCGACCTCGACCACTTCGGCGCTCTGGGATTCCTCCAGGGGCTGCTGACCGTCCTGCGCGACTGCGGGCATCCGGGCCTACTACTCGTCCTCGACGAAGTGGAGACCCTGCAGCGGGTGCGGGGCGACGTACGGGAGAAATCCCTCAACGCGCTGCGCCAGCTCCTCGACGAGATCGACAGCGGCCGGTTCCCCGGGCTGTTCCTCGTCATCACCGGTACCCCCGCCTTCTACGACGGGCCGCAGGGCGTCCAGCGCCTCCCCCCGCTGGCCCAGCGCCTGGCCACCGACTTCACCACCGACCCCCGCTTCGACTCCCCGCGGGCCGTGCAGCTTCGCCTGCCGGGATTCGACCTGGCCTCGCTCGGCGAACTGGGCCGCAAGGTCCGCGAGATCTACGCGGCCGACGCCCGCCGGCCCGACCGTCTCGCCACCTGCGCCGACGACACCTACCTGGAAGAGCTGGCCCGCTCGCTCACCGGATCGCTCGGTGGCAAGGTCGGCATCGCACCCCGCCTGTACCTGCGCAAACTCGTCGCCGACGTGCTGGACCGGATCGACGAGTTCGACGACTTCGACCCACGCAAGCACTACGCCCTCACCCTGGACAGCGCCGAACTCACTCCCACGGAACGCAACGCGGCCGGCGCCGACGACATCGAGCTGGAACTGGAACCGTTCGAGGACACCGCTTCCGAGCCGAGTACGGAATCGAAGTCGTCATGACGGTCCCCCCGGCCCCGGCCGACGTCTTCGACCTGCTCGACCCGATCCTCGGACACCACATCGTCAACACCCTCGGCTGGCGCGGGCTCCGCCCGCTGCAGGCGGAAGCCGTCACGCCGCTGCTCGCCGGTGAGGACGCCCTCCTGCTCGCCCCCACCGCCGGAGGCAAGACCGAGGCCGCGGTGTTCCCCCTGCTGACGCGGATGAACCAGCAGGGCTGGACGGGCACCGGCGTGCTGTACCTCTGCCCGCTCAAGGCACTCCTGAACAACTTGGCGCCCCGGATCGACGGCTACGCCCAGTGGGTGGGACGCCGAGCCGCCCTGTGGCACGGGGACACCCCCGAGTCCGTACGCCGCCGTATACGGACCGATTCCCCGGACTTCATGCTCACCACACCCGAGTCCCTCGAAGCGATGCTCATCAGCGTCAAGACCGACCACACGCACACACTGGGCCGGGTGCGCGCCGTCGTAGTCGACGAGGTGCACGCCTTCGCCGGGGACGACCGCGGCTGGCACCTGCTCGCCGTACTCGAACGCCTGGAACGGCTGACCGGCCACCGCATCCAGCGCATCGGCCTCTCCGCCACCGTCGGTAACCCCGACGCCCTGCTCACCTGGCTCCAGGGCGCGAGCCCCACCGGCCGGCCGGGCCGGGTCATCGCCCCGGGTGCCACCCTGCCCGCCGGTGACAACACCTCTGGTTCCGGTGGTCTCCCCCGCCCCGACGGAGACGTCGAACTCGACTACGTCGGCTCGCTGGCCAACGCCGCCAAGGTGATCTCCGCCCTGCACCGTGGCGAGAAGCGGCTGGTCTTCTGCGACTCCCGCAAGCAGGTGGAGGAGCTCGGCGCGGCTCTGCGCGCCCGCGAGGTCACCGTCTTCCTCTCCCACGCTTCCCTCTCCACCGACGAACGCGCACGCTCCGAGCAGGCGTTCGCCGAGGCGCGCGACTGCGTCATCGTGTCCACCTCCACCCTGGAACTCGGTATCGACGTCGGCGACCTCGACCGAGTCGTCCAGATCGACTCCCCCGGCACCGTCTCCTCGTTCCTGCAGCGCATCGGCCGCACCGGACGCCGCAGCGGCACCAATCGCAACTGTCTCTTCCTCGCCACCCGGCCCAGCAGCCTGCTCCAGGCCGCCGGCCTGCTCACCCTGTGGTCCCGCGGCTGGGTGGAGGCCGTCACTCCGCCGCCCTCTCCCCGCCACCTCGTCGCCCAGCAACTCCTCGCCGTCACCCTGCAGGAGCACCGCATCGGTGACCGGCTGTGGCCCAGGCAGTGGAACGGCCTAGCCCCCTTCGACCGGTCCGCCGCGCCACTCCTCTCGCACCTTGTCTCCGAAGGTTTTCTCGACAACGACGGCGGCATGCTGTTCATCGGCGCCGAAGCCGAGAAGCACTTCGGGCGTCGGCACTTCATGGAACTGACCGCCTCCTTCACCGCGCCTCCCGAGTTCACCGTGCTCGCCGGACGTACCGAGATCGGCACCACCGACCCCGCTGTCCTCACCGAGGAACGACAGGGGCCGCGCAGGCTGCTCCTGGCCGGCCGCAGCTGGCAGGTCACCTTCATCGACTGGGCCCGGCGCCGCGCCTTCGTCGAACCCGTCGAGGACGGCGGCGTCGCCAAATGGCAAGGCAACGAAACCCGGGGCCTGTCGTACGCGCTGATCCGCGCGATGCGCGACGTCCTGCTCGGCACCGACCCCGACGTCAAGCTCACCCGCCGCGCCACAGCGACCCTCGCCGAGCTCCGCATGGACCGCGCACCCCACGAAGTACACCCGGCGGGCACCCTGTTGGTCCGCGATGCGGACGCGGCCCGCTGGTGGACCTGGGCCGGCTACCGCGCCAACGCCACCCTCGCGTCTTCCCTGGGCAGCCTCGCCGACCCGGTGCAGCGCCCCACCGACACCCACATCCGGCTGCGCCAGGACCTCTCCCTCGCAGACTGGAAAGCCGCCCGCGCCGAACTCCCCGACTCCCTCACACTGCCCACGGTCGACCCTCGCGCCGTACGCGGCCTGAAGTTCTCGGTGGCCCTGTCTCCCCGCATCGCCACCGCTACCCTCGCTGAACGCCTTGCAGACTTCGACGGCGCCCTCGCTGCGGCCCAGGAGGCCGTGCGGGTCGAGTGGAGTGGTTGATGGCTGAGCAAGTGGCCGCACTGCCCCACATCTCTCCCTCTACTGCCCTTGACCAGGGCGTCCCGGTGCACGAAGTCTCCCGCGGCCTCGGTCGATAATCGATCAGACCACGGTCGATTTGTACGGGCATCTCATCCCTGCTTCTTGGACCGGTGCCAGTCGGTCATGCAGGCCGCTCTGCGGCCGTGTCGTCTACGTGTGCATCGCGGCCGGCGCTCGGGCAGGCGGACGCCGAGCCCTCTATCGGAGAGGTCTGACAATGCGGGCCTGGTCGTATTGGGTTTGTGCCAACTTTCGCATCCCACCGTGTTCGTTTCCGGTCACCTCTCCATGTCGCCTTGGCCATCACGCCAGGTCACGAGCAGGTTCCAACGCGACGAGAGCTGGTGACCTTTAGGCCGGAAATAACTCTTGCCCTCAACCGGTGTCAGTGGGTGGGTTCATCATCATCTGCCATGACGCAGGAACCATCACAGGCCGAGAGACGCCCGTCCAGCGTGGGGTCACATGCAGGGGCCCCGACGGCAAAGCTCGTCGGTGATCTGACCACGACTGCCTTGCGAGCGGCCCGTGCCTTTGCCACCCGGCATGAGGAGCCTGCCGCATGGCGTGAGGTGTCACGGATGCACGGGGTGTTCCTCAGCCTGCTCCCTCCTGCGGCAGCTCCCCCGACGCCCTCAGATTTGATTGCCGCCTTGCGACACCCCATGCGGGCCTGGGTCCCGCTGCGGTGGGATCTCGTTCCGAGCGAGCTCGGCTCGTTCAGCGTCTTGAGCCACGATGACCTGTTGACCAGCGAGGCCATCGAGTACGGATCCGATTACAACGAGGCACTCTTCGAGAACCACGAAGCAGGGATCGACTGGGTGCCACGGTGGGCTCAGCAAACCTTCGAGAAGGTCGAACGCTCCGTCTACCTGGTTCTCTCGTCCGCGGGGCAGAACGAGTACGTCGCCACACGACAGATGCTGATCGAGGTGCCGGCAGGCACCGTTGAGCAGGTCAGCGACGAACTGCACGAGCGCGGAGCCCTGCACACCGAGGCGTACGAACCTCTGCCGCCTGATCGCCAATTCGTCTCCGGACAGGATGCTTGGTACGTGCCCTGCCCGGTCTGTCGGTGGCCGATGCACGTGCGTGGCTCCCTGCTGGCGTGCCGGTATCCGCAGCATGTCGGGCAGTTCACCATCACGCAGGCGCACGACGTTGACGGGGCGCCGCGTGTGCGCGGCCCCTTGCCGACCGTCGCGGTCCACGCGGCCGAAACGGTGTGTCTGCACGAAGCTGTCTGGCGCTACATCACCGTCCCCGGCATCACCGAGGTGTCACTGATGGGCTGGCTTGCTGAGCAGGCTGGCATCGATGGCGACGCAATCACGAAGTGGCCGCACAAGGACCGGTGGGACATCAGCGTCCGGGCTGGCAGCAGCGTCTTCGAGGTGGACCTCAAGGACACCAGGTCCCCGTCCCAGCTCGTCGCCAGGCCGCCACGGGCCCGGCACGTGGTCGTGCCCGACTACCGGTCCTGGCAGGTCGCGCAGCTGCGCCGGTCCTTGCCGACCGGGCGCTATGAGGTCCGGACCGTCCGCGCGTTCAAGACCCTTGTCGGCAAGGCCCTCAAGGAGGCGCAGTGAACAGTCGTCCTCTCGCCGCGATGAGCGTGCAGCGCTTGAGCACTGTGGCCGCGCTCGCCTTGGCCGCCCGCCTGTTCCCCGACCGCAGTGACGACTCCTTCCGGCACGCGACGGCGATCCGGGACGCGCACTTCCTCGTCTCCGGGCACACACACTTGTGGAACGACTATCCGGATCTGTCGTCTGAGGACACCCGGCGAGCCACCCGGCTCCTGCTGCACCGCAGCGTGCGGCTTGCGATCCTGAGCGCGTTTCGCCGCGTCGTCGAAGGGCTGTTCAACTCGGCCGAGATTCCCGAGGGGTTCGCTCTCCTCGATGACGAGCACTACCTCGTGACTGAGCCTGTTCACCAGCAGCTGGCCGCTCTGGTGGACGAGGCCCTGGGTATCCTGGATGACCGTGCCGCCGTGCTCGACGAGGGGCGCAACCGCCCACTGGCCCTTCAGGGTCACTTCCGTATCGGAACGCAGATCCCCGATCCGAGCCGGCCAGGCAACGGGGTCATCCAGGCCCACTACGTCCTCGACGTGCCCCACATCGAGACGCCATTGCCGGACTTCGGCAAGCCCCGCAAGTGCCCAGTGCTGTCCGTGCCGATCGAGGCCCTTCGATCGATTGCCGACTCGCTGGATCGGGCCTTCGGCCAAAGCCACCGGCGTCAGAGTCTGGACCGGCTCTTCCAATACATCCGTCACGCCGACGGCTCCTTGCTCACCGAAAAGAACCTCGTGCTCAACGCCGGGCTCATCAGGGTGCTCAGCGCGTGCACCGGCTCCGGCAAGAGTGTTCTGGCGAAGTTGCTGGCCGAGTGGGGCGTCCTGAACGGCTATGTGACCGGAATTGTGGTGCCGCGCAATGACAGCGTGCTCGCCTTCACCCATGCCCTGCGTGTGGAGCTCAAAGAGCTCGGTCGCACTGACGCGGCGGTTGTGCCGCTGATCTCGCCGAACAGCATGCAGGCAGAGGCGGAGAAGGCCGCCCGCAGTCACGTGGAGGAGGGCCGGCTCGATGAAGCGGATCAGGCGTTCTCCGAGTTCTCCTACGGCTGTGGCATGCAGGCGAGGTCCACTAACACCCAGGACGTCGACTTGTGGCAGCCCGGGCGCGAACGCTGTTCGGACTTCGAGGGTATCGACGCGGACACCGGCGACTTCCGTCGCCACCGCTGTCCCTGGTACGCCCACTGCGGCAAACACCGCCACCAGCTGGCACTCGACAGCGCGAACATCATCGTCACCAACCACATCAACCTCATGTCCGGCCGACTCCATGTCCCGGTGCTGGCCGAGGGGCAGCTGCGCAACCACATGAGCGTCGAGGAGGCGCTGCTGCGCCTCACCCATCTCCTGCTCATCGACGAGGCAGACGCCTTCCAGGCCACCGGATTCGCCAAGAGCGCCCATCACGTCACTCTCGCCCGCTACGGCAGCCGACAACCCAGTGCCCTACAAGAACTCCACGACCAGTTCAGCGTCCGAGCCGGGGCGTTGATGTACGAGCTCGAGCGCTACATCCATCCCAAGATCACCCAGGCGCGATTCTTGGCGGAGAGCTACGTGAGCAACGCGGCCAACGGACGCATCGCCCAACGCGGCCCCAACGAACGCAACCGCCAGCAACTCGCACGCCGCCGATTGATCATCCCGCGCCGCTGGGATGCGTGGTGTACAGCCCGGCTATGGCGCACCCCGGAGGATTCCTCCCCGACGCGCGAACAGGTCGACGCATTCCGCAAGTTGTTCAACCCCAGCGAGGATGCTCGACTCACTGAGTCGACCGTCCCACCCATCCCCGGTCTCGGCGACAGCAGCTGGGAGCACCTGGCCCGGCTGCGCAGCGAACTGCTCGACACCACGGCCCTACGCGAAGGCGCCGATCCCGTCTTCGACGGCGCGCACGCGCGGATCGAATCCGCCACAACTCTAATACTAGATAAAGCACTTGACGATGACGACCGTGAACTCCTGGTCGACCTCCTGGTGCGGCGAGCCTACCTGGAGCAGATCCGCGCCCAGATCGAGTACGTGACCCGCTTCGGAACTTCACTGAAGGCATCCGGCATCACCGCAGCCAACGAGCTCGCCGAGATGCTGGACGACAACAAGCAGTGGCACGCCGCCCCCTACGGCCCGCTGGGCGCGCCGGTCTTCGGTTTCACCGCCATCCATGACATCGAGGACAAGCACCGCACCGAACTCGCCCTGACCTCCTTCGCCGGCGACCCCCACGCCTACACCGCCCAGCTCGGCGACACCACCGCGCTGGCACTGTGCGGGCAACGCCGCATTGTGCTGGGACTCTCGGCGACTGCGCACATGCCCGGCGGCACCATGCACCACCTCATCACTCCACCGACCTGGTACGTGCCCGATGACATCACCGGCTCCCTGGTACTGAAGTCGCTGCCCCTGGTGGACGAGCGCAACAATCCCATCCGGATCTCCGGTACATCAGACATCCACCGGGACCAGGCCCACCAGCGGATGGGCCGCGCCCTGTGGTCCCACATCGTGCAGCATCTGAAGAAGCTGGGCAGCCGGGCGAGCACCGCGCACCGGGCCCGCATCCTCGTCGCCTGCACCTCCTACGTCGGCGCCGGGCAGCTCGCCGAAGGCATGATTTCCGCCGGCGCGGACCCGGACAGCATTGCCGTCGCCGCCCGCGTCGAGAGCGAGAGCGCCGTACCGGCGCACTTCCGGCGACGCCCCGCCTGGCATGAGATCCCCTCGGATGCTCTGGAACGCTTCCCCCACCACAACAGTGCCAAGATCCTCATCGCACCGCTCGCCATTGCCGAACGCGGACTGAACATGGTCGACCACAACGGGCGCTCCCTGGTCGGCGAAGTCATCCTCGCCGTCCGCCCGATCCCGCTGATGGACGAACCCGCCCAGCTCCTCGCGCTCATCTCCAGCCGCGCCTACAGCGCCCTGAACCGCTCGCAAGATCCCGCCGAAATGCTGCGCGAACTCTCCCGCACCTCCAGCGCAGTCCACGAAGAGCTCTTCCGCAGCCACCATTTCTTCCAGTCCCTGCCCAACCAGGTGCGCCTGTCGATCGTCGCCGAAATGCTCATC
Organism: Streptomyces sp. NPDC051907; assembly: GCF_040681075.1. Taxonomy (NCBI): domain Bacteria; kingdom Bacillati; phylum Actinomycetota; class Actinomycetes; order Kitasatosporales; family Streptomycetaceae; genus Streptomyces; species Streptomyces sp. NPDC051907. The sequence continues at coordinate 101,585 of NZ_JBFAYB010000013.1, forward strand.
GGCATCATCCAGCTCGGCGGCCGCGTACGGCGAGGCGGCGACCAAGGCGTCCTCTACCTCGCCGACCACGCCTTCCACAACACCGCAAGCGGCAGCGACCTGCCGCGACTCATCCGAGAACTGCGCCACGGCTGGGCCAAGACCGGGCAGCTCGAACTCCTGCAGAACATCTACGGAAACACCCTCACCGCGATCTTCAACTTCGCCGACGAAAGGACCAACCACTGATGGCCGCCGGCCCCACCCGCCTCTACACCGCCGACTTCCCCCTCAGCCCTGAACTGATGGGACAGGTGTGGTTCTACCCCCTCACCCCCGAGTTCGAGGACTTGTGGGAAGTCTGCGAACGCCAGTGGGACCCCGACGAAGGCTTCCGCACCCCGCACGGTGCCCTGCGCGTGGCCCTGGGCACCGCAACCGGACGCATGATCGTCTTCACGATCTCGCGGCGACGCAGCACCGGGCCCGACGAGGCACAGAGCCTGATCGTCGCCGACGGCCCTCTAGATGCCAAGCTCACCAAGCGCTGCTTCGACACGTGGCAGAAGTTGCACTTCCCCAACCTCAAGCACCAACTCCTCAGCGAGCACATCGATTTCCGCAACACGGCCTGCCGCCCCCTCACCGACGTCCTGCAGCGCGACGACGGCGGCTACATCACCGGGCCCTGGTGGTGGAAGGACGCCGCAGGGTGGGCCGCCATCCAGCAACTGGCAGCCCGCCCCATGACCGACCAGCAGCACCCCGACCAGCCGGCCACGCCCTTCCGAGTGGCGCTCTCCCACGACGCCAAACGACTCGTGGCCTGGGACTACCCCTACTACCGCACCATCAAGCCATGCATGGACAGGGCCACCGCTTAGCGTCAGGAGCCCCTCAACGCCCGGCCACACTCATGTAGGCAATAGTGCGCCTGGCCAGCACAACCAAACACCTGACGCCCAATCAGAACGAGCTTGAAATGAGCGTCACGAGCGCCATTTCAGCGTCAAGATATCGCCCGTAACGCCCACACCGAACATAATGCGCACGAGCAAAACCGCATTTCAGGACCCCTTAGCTGCCGATTCAGAGATCGCGACGCACTCCACATGATGGGTCTGCCGCGGCCTGTCACGGAACCGCCTGGACACCCTCTACAGCCTGGTATCTCATAGCGGGACCGTACTCGTCAGGCGAGGTCAGCCGCATCAGATCTGATCGACCCAGCCTATTCACGGCAGCACGAAGGTCACGCTATGCCTCGCCCGTGTCACTGCGACGTAGAACTTCGCCTGCTCATTGAGGACGTTGAAGTCGCGGGTCTTGTAGTAGGTGATCATGGGCTTCGTCGGGAAGATGAGCACCCGGTCGTAGGTGCTGCCCTTCGAGGTGCCCATGTTTATCACCTCAAGATCGCCCGTCTTGGTACGCCGGTCCCACCGCAATACGACCGGCGAGTACTGCGCTACGTACCCCGGCACGTCCGACCCTCGGATGTCGAAGATGCCGTCATGCCCTGTCAGTTCCGCGTTCTTCGAGATGGTGCGGGGCAGCTTCGGGTAAAGGTCGTCTGCGAAGTCGCAGATTGCCTGGTTGCAGCGGAAACTCTCCACGCGGCTGTCGATGACGCAGACGTCCGCGCGCTCGTTGAACCAGTCGACGATGGCGCTTCCCCGGTACCGCCTGTTCCTCGCGGCGGTATTGGTCGCGAACGTCGCCTGTCGGGGGTCACCCACCATCGTGAGACCGACAGGCGACGTCATCAGAGCGTCCAGCAGATCGAGGTCGTACCCTGCCATATCTTGGATTTCGTCGACGTAGATGTGGTCGTACATCCCCGTAAGGCGGTCCACGACCCTGCCACCAATTCGCTCGTTGGCCTCGTGCGCCAAGGCCGCGACCTCATTGCGATACACGGCGCCAGCGGTATCGAGGTAGTACTGCTTCGGCTTGTCCTTGCGGGTGAACCGGGCCCGCTGCCCCAGGAAGTTAAGGCCACCCATCAGGCCGGTCTCGCCCAGAACGCAACTCTGGTAAGGGCGAGCGCACTGGTTCATCAGGAAGGTGAACCAGCCCATGACCGTGACATGACTCGGCAGGATGCCGGTGCCTTCGCTCAGCCTGTTCACGATCTGGCTGAGGTTCTCATTGGTGTAGGTCGTCACAAGGACCCGCTTCGTCGGGTCACCGAGGACCCGGTCGATAATGTGCTGGGTCTTGCGCGAGCCGGCCGCCGCGATGATGGCCTGGTTGTTAAGAGACCGCATCGATGGCCTCCGTGATGTACGACGGCATCGTGATGGTCTGGTCGCTCTCGAAGATGGCCAGCGCGCAGTCAGTCTTGTGCTTGGTCATGTAGTCGAGCAGGGCGGTGTCAGTCCTGTGGCTCTGTCCGAGGACGGCGTTCAGATCAGTGAGTGCGTTCACCTTGAACAGTTGCGGCTCCAGGGTCTTGTACGTCGCGTCCTCGCCGACGTGGACACTGATGTTGGGTTGAGCGGTATACCGGCTGTACTGCTGCTGCACATCCCGGACGTCGTTCCCGTCGTTGTCCGTAACAACGGCGACGATGTTCTGCGGCAGCAGCATCGCGATATCAAGGAACCGCTTGAAGGAGAGCCCGCGGACGTTGATGACGTCGATGCCACTCTCAGCTGGAAGCTTGCCGCCATGCGTGTCCATGTGGGCTCGCTGGATGACCAGTTCATCCGACGGGCCCTCGACGAGGATCGACCGCTTCGCTAGTACTAGACGGAGGGTGTCGTATCCCGAAAGCTTCCGGAAGTAATCCTGCGTGCCGGCTGGAAGGCGATCAAGGCGGACGCCTGCGGAGGAGGACAGCAGGACGAGCTTCTCCAGTCCGAGCTTGTTCAGCACGAAGGAGCTGTGCGTGGTGATGAAGACCTGCCGGTCCTTGCACTTATCGCTGATCTTGCGGATCAGCTTGCCCAGGTTCGGGAACGAGAGGTGGTTCTCCGGCTCTTCGACGAGCACAATATGCGCGTCATCGACCTTCTTATTGAGGGCTAACAGGATTTTGAGTGTGCTCTGCTCGCCCTTGCCGACGAACTGGTAGGGAAGATCGTCCAGGTGCGGCACAATGCCACTTTCCCAGCTCGACTTCTGCGAGACGTCGATGTTCAGAGTCAGCTCGCGGTCACTGACGTCGTTCGGGGCGCCTCGCAGGTCCCCATTGATCCTTGCGATCGAAGCATCTTCTGCGAAGGTCTCCCGAAGACTGCGGTACGCCCGCGCCAGTTTCACGCGCTCGTCTGCGTCCAGGTAGTCATTCAAGATGTGTCGCATGTAGTAGTCGACACCGCTTTGCAGGTGGATGGTGGCAGCATCGATCAAGGAAGCGGTAGCCGGGATACTGCGGAACGTGACCCCGTTCCCGTCAAATGAAAGCCATTCAACCTTGTAGTACTCAGTGGGGATCAGTCGGACCTTGTCAGGCCGCTTGATGAACTCCTTGTACTCCGCCTCGTAGTCCGAGTTCAGAGCGACTCGGATACGGACGCCAGGTTCATCTACCTTCAGAAGGTTGTTAGTCCCCTTGAGGCCAGCCGTCTCGGAGGACGCTTCCAGGAAGAGGTCGATGATGATTTCAGGAGGCACAACCGGGCGCCCGACCTCCAACGCTGCGATCCACTCAGCAACGGCTTCTTGGTGGAACAAATACGGTGACAGGTCCTGGTAAAGCGGGCGCCCGCGCAGCTTACCGGTCAGGCCGAGCTCGATAGCATCCAGAATCGTCGACTTACCCGCGTCGTTGTCCCCCACCAAGATGTTCATCTTGGGGTCGAAGTCGAGGGTAAAGTCCCGGAATATTCGGTAGTTGCGAATGACGATCTTGGAAAGCATGTACCCCCCTGGCACGAAACTTCCTTCGCGCGAAGGCCAGTGCCGAATTAGGTCAGCGGCACCAAGCTCCCCACGAGGCCCCACTACACCCTCTCGAACAAGCAGCACGGGAGCATAGCAGGTGTCACGCTAGCTTCAGGAAGAAGGCGACTTAGTCGAACAAGCTCTCTATTTATGGGTCGCCCCTCCGGTTGGGATCTTCTCCGTCGCCATTTGACTGACGGGTGACCGCAGTAGCCGTAGCTGACAAAATTGACGCACCGGTAACAATAAGCGCCTGCAAATATCGGTAGAGGCGCTAAGATCACGAATTCCACGCCGACATCGAGTGGCAGACCGCCGATGGGCACGCGCGCCTCGATGTACGCATCAACGGCGCCTACGGCATCGTCCTGGGCTACGAGATTGTGGAGTTCCTCAGCCAGGTCTCCCGCGTACTCCGGAACTTGGCCGACCCGGCTGACCACGCGGCGAAGATGGTGCGGAAAGCAGACGCGGCACGGCGAAGCTGAACCGGCACACCCAGGTAGGCCAGCAGATGTGCTTTCCGTGGCTAGCTAGGCCCCGGCCGAAGGTGTGGCAGGCGGCCGTCGGCTGCCCGGGGCAACGGCACCCCGACCAGAGCCCGACGCAGCCGAGCGACATCGATCCGGCCGTGGTTCAGCCCTGAGTAGAGGGCACGTGTCCACGCCGGTCCACGAGCGTGCGGACCGGACCGTCCGTGCACAGCAACGCGTCGCACAGCTCGAACAGGGCATCGCCGCGCGAAAGCAGGCAGGAGTACAACTCGGTCCGGAATGCCGTCACCGCTGCGAACGCGTCCCGTTGAACCCCGTGCTCAACCCGTTCCACGATCTGGCCTCCACGCGGCGCGCCGACCTCTCCTCGCAGGATCAGGCCCCGGCCTCACGGACACGCCGTGAACAGGGGAAACCCTGAACAAATTCGAGCCCGTTCGACGGTGGACCAAAACGTCAAGCTCAGCTCCGAGCAGCGCTCCACACGGTGGTCGTCGCGCCCCCCGATGTCAGTGCGGCGGGATACCGTCCTCGTCACGCTGAGGTGAGGGGAGAACCATGGCGAGGAACGCCCGGGCCGAGCAGCTGCGGGAGTACGGCCGGTCCGTGCTGGAGGGGGCCCGGTCGGAGCAAGTCCTGCGCATGGCACGGCAGGTGAACGCCGTGTCGTACACGAGCGCGCGGGAGTACGCCGGCCGCTCGCTCTTCGAGTTGCTGCAGAACGGCTACGACGCGCATCCGAGGGACCGCCGCGACGGACGGGTCCACGTCCTGCTGGACGAGGCGGAGGGCGAGTGGGGGACGTTGTACGTCGCCAACGGAGGGAGGCCCTTCACCTGGCGGGACGTCGAGCGGGTCTGCGAGCTCGCGCAGAGCTCGAAGGAGGTCGGTGAGGGCATCGGGAACAAGGGCGTCGGGTTCCGCAGCATCTTGCTGATCAGCGACGCGCCCGAGATCTACAGCGCAGACCCCGACAGCCCGCTCGGCCCGGAATTGGACGGGTACTGCTTCCGCTTCGCGCAGAAGGTCGACGTGGAGGAGTTCCTCGCCGGTGAGGACAACGCCCACGAGGTGGCCGCCAAGTATCCGCCGCTCCAGGCGCCCCTGCCGCTGGACGATGTGCCCGCGACCTGTCGGCAGCTCGCCGCCCAGGGGTACGTAACCATCGTCCGGCTGCCCTTGCTGAGCGAGGTCGCACGGGCCGAGGTCCGGCTGCGGATGCGCGAGCTCGCCGGGGCGAAGGTACCCGTGATGCTGTTCCTCGACCGGCTCGCTGGCCTGACGCTGGAACGGCGGGCTGCCGATGGCGAGTCGGGCGACCGCCAAGAGGCGCACGAGCGGTACGAGCTGACCCGCTCCGAGGAGTGCTTCAATGTGGAGCAGGACGGCGCCGGGCACGGATTCCCCGTCTCCTGCGCGACCGTGGACCTGGGGCCGTCTGGCACCTTTCTCGTAGCCCGGGGCACCGTGGAGAAGGAACGGCTGAACAGCACGCTCGCCGAGGCCGTGGGTTCCGGGCTCCTCGACGACACGTGGCAGGAGTGGAAGCGGTCCGCCGTCGTCGAGGTCGCGCTCCCGCTGCCCGCCCCGCGCCGACCGCGACGCGGGCAGATCTACACCTTCCTGCCGATGGGCGAGGACCAGGCCGCGCCGTTCCCGGGGCACGTGAACGCCCCGTTCTTCACCAAGTTCGACCGCACCGGGCTTCCCTCCGACAACCCCCTCAACGTGCTGCTGCTCGACGCGGTCGCCGAGACCTGTCTGGCGGCCGCCGCGGTACTGCGTACCGTGCCCGAGCCGTCGATGGGGCAGCTCGCCGTGGACCTGGTGAGCTGGGAGAGTGAGAAGGGCTCTGCGGGGCGGCTGCGCGCGGCCGCTCTGCGCGTGCACGGGAGCGAACTCGCCGACGTACCGCTCGTGCCCGTTCTCGCCGCGGACGGCGCCCCGCCGGAGGCGGGCTGGGCCCCGCCCCGGGGCGCGCTCCTGTGGCCGGACCTCGACCTGGCCGTCCTCACGGCACACCGCGCGCACAAGGCCGGGATTGTGGTGGCTGATCCCGAGATCGGTGGCGACCGGCTGAAACGGCTGGCCACCCTGTGCAAGGCCCTCGCGTGCCCGTGGGAGCCGGGCCCGGAGATCCTCGCCGAGTACGTGGAACGGATCGTCGGGGACCTTCCCCTCCCCCGGTCCGGTGAGTCCCCCGAGCAGTGGAGCGCGCTCTACGAGGATCTGGCTGCCCTCTTCGAAGACGACGGGCACGTCCTGCACGGCAGGCAGTTGCTGCTCGCGGAGAACTGCACACTGCGGCACACCAACCGTCCCCTCGGCAGGGCGGGTACGGGCACAAGCACGCGTACACAGGGCAAGCCGAGCGGTCAGGGTGTCCGCCGCGAGGCGTTCTTCCAGCCGGTGCGTACGGAGGCGAACCAGACCGAGGCCCCGTCCGTCCCCGCCCTGCTCGGCAAGCGGTTGTTCTCCCTGCACCCGGGGCTGGTCTGGAAGGACCCCGGCGAGCGTACGCGCGGGCGGGCCGCCCGCGCCTTCCTCGAGCAGGAGGGGCTCGTCCGGCCGTACGACACGAGGGGCTTGCTGGACCACGTACGGCAGACGCTCAGCGCGAGCACCGATCTCCGGCTGCGGCTCCAGACCCTGCGGTTCGTCTTCCGGCTGTGGCAGCCGCGGCGTTCGCTGGGCGGGACGGAGATCTCCTCGCTCGGACTGTACGTACCGTCGGCGGACGGCCGGCTGATCAAGGCGAACGGCGCCGTCTTCGGCCGGGGCTGGGGCCGCGCGTCCGTCGGTGAGGACCTAGCGGCGGTGGTCGCCGCCGGACAGGACGTGTCGAAGAGCCTCAAGGCGATCGCCGAACGCCTCCTTGCCCCGCCCGAGGAGTTCGCCAAGCGGGGCGAGACCTTGGAGGAGTGGCGGGCGTTCCTGCTGGAGGCCGGGGTGGCCGACGGGCTGGCCCCGGTCAGGTCCCCCGACGCCTTGAACCGGGTGGACCAAGGCCGGGAGATCAACGCTCGGCAGCTGGTCCGCATGGCGAAGGTGTCTGCCGAGGTGCAGAAGCAGTGGGAGCCGCACGTCCACTGGCCCGGTGTCTACTACCCCCGGACGCCGTACCGGGGAACACCCGCCTGGCGGCTCCCAGGCCAGGACGTCGTCGGACGCCTCGGGCAGGAGGCCCGGCTGGCGTACGCACGGCTTGTCCTGCACGGCCTGGCCAGCTGGAACGACGAGAGGTTCGCCAGTGTCTGGACCAGTGCCGGCAGCCAGAACTCCCCGGACACAGAACGGGTCACGACCCCGCTCGGCGCCTTCGTCCGAGAGCAGCCGTGGCTCCCAGTGCGGGGCCGCGACCGGGCCGTCCGGTTCGTCCGGCCGGCCGACGCCTGGCACTGCCCGCCCGGGCTGGAGGAGGAGCCCTCGTACGCGCCGACCGTCGACCATCGGCTGCGCCACCTCCTGGAGCGCGGCAAGGCAGGCGACCGCCTGCGGGAGATGCGGCTGCCGACCTGGGACGACCCCCGGGACAGCGACCGCCTCATCGCCGCGCTGGGACAGCTCGCCGCGGAGGGCACGCTGGGCGCCGAGGACCGGCCCGCCGCGCAGCGCGCCAACGAACGCGCGTGGAGGCACCTCGTGAGGCGGCCCCGTCCCGCACTGCCCGAGGGCGCCAGTCTCCTCGCTGAGTCCGAGGACCGGCTGATCAGCGTTCCGCTGTCCGCCCTGGACGGCGGGGAGAGCGATCGTGATGCCGAGACCGTGCTCTACGTCAGCGGTGAACGCGACAGCCTGACGGCCCTGCTTATACGGGAGATGACGCGCCCCCTGCTCACCCTTCCCGGTGTCTCGGCGGAGGCCGCCGAGCTGCTGGCGGCCGAACACCCCGCCACCGTCCGACACACCGACGACCTGATGTTCACGGTGACCGTGGACGGCGCACGGGTGGACCGCGTAGCCATGGGAGAGCCACTGGTCCAGCAGTTGCCCTGGCTCACGCTGGCCGTGGGCGTCCTCTCCGACCACCTGGCCCGCGGCCCCCGGGCGAGCGAGGCCGAGCTGAGCGAGCTGACGTCCCTGGTCCGGAGCGTATGTCTGCACCGCTACCGCTCCTGGGACATCGAGCTCGACGGCCGGCCCGTGACGTTGCCGGGCCGCCTCGGCGGAGTGCTGCCGCTGCCCGATCCGAAGCATCCGCTCGTCCTCGCCCCGGCAGGCGAGCCGGGCTGGCACGAGACCACCCGCATCGTCGTGGCGGTCGCCGAGCTGCTGGGACGGCGGGAGTTCGGCGACCGGCTGCGCCTCGCCGCCCACCAGCTCGCCTCCCGCCACGCTGACCTGCGCGACCCGGGCCAGGAGGAGCTCGCCGACGCCCTGGAAGTCACGGTCCACCAGGTCGAGGAGACGAGTCGCCGGATCGACGGGGCCATCGGCGTGGTCCTAGAGCGCTGCCGGCCTTTCCTCGTCCACCTGCTCGGCACGGAGGCCGCGAACTCTCTGTTCCTGCCGCCGCCCGGCGACACCCGGGAGTTCCAGGCTCACCTCGAGGAGTACGCCGCCGAGCTCCCGGTCCCCGTATCCGAGTTCATCGCCAGGGCCCGCGCAACCCGCGGTACGGACGAACTGCGGCGCGACCTGGGCATCGAATTCGCCGAGCTGAACGACACCCTGCGCGCGATGAACCCGCCCCTGGAACCGATCAGCCACGCCGACGAGCACGAGGAGGCGCTCCGCACCTACCTGGACCTGCGCAAGAAGGAGCTCGTCAACCGGCTGCGCTGGGCGGTGCTGGAGGACTTTGACGCGCGCCGTCCGATGCCCGACTGGCCCTCGGTCCGGGCCCTGGACTGGATCACCGCGCCGGAGGCATGGACGTACACCGTGGACACGGCCGACACGGGGAGCCTGGAGGCGCACGTGGAGGAGCAGCTGGCGCTGCGCCTGGGCCGCGCGGTGCCGTTGCCCCGGTCGGGCGAACGCCTGCCCGCCCCTGACCAGGTACGCGGCGCGAACCTCCGTACGATCACCGGCCTGGCCGCCGACCTCGCGGTCCTGGTCAGGGCTACCGGACACCCGTTGCCCACGGCCCTGACCGGAGTCGAGCCCGCCGAGGAGGTCACCGCGCGGCTGGAAGCCGCGGGCGCGCTGGACTTCCGACCCCTGTCCCCCACCGACGTCGTCGGCTGGCTTGCGGCCCTCGGCCAGTGGCCCGACGGGATGGCGATGGCGACGGACCCCGAACGGCACGGGCTGTCCGAGGGCGACCTGGACCGGGTGCGCAACGCGGCGGAACACGAGCGCCGCGAACGGGAGCGCAAACGGCGGTCGATCTCCGTCGGCGGCCGCGACTTCGACGTGCACTCAGGCGACTTCACCGCCCTCACCCGCGAACTCGACCAGGTACTGCAGAGCGGCTCGGCGCCGGGCATCACCGCCGCCGGGCCGCTCCGCTTCACGGACCCCCGTCCCCAGACCGGGCGCACCCAGGCCAGCAGTCACACGCGCGGGCGGCGGTACGGGGGCGGCACGGACAGCGGGCTGACCACGGCCCAACGGGAGGCCATCGGCTACGTGGGCGAGTGGTACGCGTACCAGTGGCTGTGTGCGTGCTACCCGGACCGCATGGACGAGACCGGCTGGGTGTCGGGCAACCGCCGCAAAGCCTTCCCCGGCCCGTCCGGCGACGACGGCCTCGGCTTCGACTTCCGGGTCGGCTCCGGCAGCCGGCCCTACCTGTACGAGGTGAAGGCGACCGGGGGCGAAGGCGGCCGCTTCGAGCTGGGAGAAAGCGAGGTCCGCGCGGCCCGCCAGCACGCGGGCAACGACCGCTGGCGCCTCCTGATGGTCACACACGCCCTCACCCCTCACAAGATGGCCATCCAGATGCTCCCCAACCCCTACGGAAAGCGCGGCCGGGGCCGCTACCGCGAGGAGGGCGGGGCACTGCGCTTCTCGTACCTGCTGTGACCTTGACGTTCAACTCCAGCGCGAGATGAGTCGGGGTTGAACGTCAAGTTCAACGAGCTCGTGCACGGTTGGCGGTGAGACGTCGGGCCTGGATGGTTGATCATGGTCGGGTGGTGGGGAACTCGACGCGTGCGGTGATCATCAGCAAGCGGCGGATCACGGGCCTAGGCATCACGAGCCGCTCCTCCATGTCTCTGAGCGCGGCGACGATCGGATGAGGAGAAGTAAGCCGCGCGGGAACCGGAACCACCGAGGCGTCACCCGCCGGCTTCCGGCTCCGCGAGTCGGGGTGTGATCCCGTCGCGCACCCACCACGGACCGTCTTCCCCAGGAGACCTGGTCGCCATCGGCTCAGGCGTGGCCGTGGCAACGCTCTTGGCCCTGCTGCTCAACGCAAGTCCTGAGCAGCCCCCCACGCCCGTCGGCCGCCCTGACGTCAGCGCCACCTCGCCCGCACGTTAGAGAGTCGCAATCGGCCTAGGCCGGTGTCAGGTCGTTCCATGCGCCTTGAAGGGCCGCCCCGGTCACCGGTGCCGCCTCAGCGACCTTCCGGAGGTCTTCACCGGTCAAGTACCGGTAGCTCTGCGGCGGATGGAACGATCCCGAGGCTCGCAGGGCGGCCAGCGGTACCGGGGCCTCGAAGGTGATCGGTTCTTCGAGAGACAGACCGCTGGCCTGGGTCGCTCCACTCATGTACTCGTCGTACTCACGCCGACTGATCCCAGCGCTCGTGCGGTTGGCCGACCAGACCTCCCGCGGCGAGGCCACCTGCACGGAAGAGATCCGCGCCATGCCCACAATGGCCATCGTGGGCGCGGTTGCGTACAGGAGCACAGGAGTTCCCGGTGGGGCGGCGACGCGCTGCCGGCGAACCTCGACCGTCTTGGTCCCAGCCAGGATCGCCGTGGCAAACCGAGGGTGGACGGACAGCAGCATCGCGCGCTCCGGATCACTCACGTCTTTCGGTGCCCCTCTTCGTACATGGCCTGGAACAGCGTGTTGCTGATCTTCGACAGCTGCATCGGCGGTACCCACCGTAGTCCCAGCCCCTTGGCCAACGCGGTCATTCGTGCATGCGTCACCTGTACGGGAAAGATCTCCGTGTCCGAAAACCTCAACGCCATGGCCTTGCCCGACACATCGGCTGCGGCACGCACTTCGGCATGACCATATACGCCAAGGTGTTCGAATCTCGAGAAGAGGGTGTCGGGGTCGTCGATGACGACCTCGTCGAGGCGCGAGCAGCCGATGACCATCTTGCCCTGCTGCCCGGAAGTCCCCTCACTGACGTACCACAGGATCCGGGCGGGAACGCTTTCTCCTCGGTGTCCGGACGAGCGGTAGTAGACGTGCTCGCGGCTGATGCCCAGTACGTCGTCCCGGGGAACGAGCATGGCCGGAATGTCAAAGAGCTCCGTGGACCAGCGCGGCTTGATGGGTGCGATGAAGGAGGGCAGGGCCGTGTCGGTCAGTTTGGCCGGCCACCACACCCGCTCGGCCATGCTCGCGATCTCGGGCGACACGCGATCACCCAGCCGTGGCGTCGACCGCCTCATCCGGCCCGCGATCTCCGCGGCCTTTTCCGAGACCGCCTCAGCAGGTCCGCAGACGTCGACCAGGAGTGCGGTGAAGCCGCTCTCGTCCTCGGTGAAACCGTCGGCGCCGGCAGCCGCCATCGCCGTCGGCGACAGGAACGGATCGGTGATACGGACCGCCTGCGCCCCTCGCTCCCGGCCAAGCCGCTTGAGCATGAACAGCAGTTGCCGTGCAAGTGTCTCCTCCAGCAGGTGCGACGCCGTACGGAGGAACGCGACGTTCAACGTGCGGCCGTCCATCGCCCAGACGTAAAGGGCCACCGGATACCCCTCTCCGTCCCGGAGCAACTCCCTGCGCCACAGCACCCCGTCATTGGCGAGGCTTTTCAGCCGCTCTGCGAAGCCCGTTCCACGGTCGCCCTCGGCCTGGTCGAAGAAGGCGACCAGCTCTCCTTCACCGCCTGGCGCGATCTCCTCGGCGGAGAAAGCAGTGCCCATGAGATCCGCAGGACGGTACACCTGGGCCTGGCGCAGTTCGTCCACATGCAGCGTGACCACAGCCGGCGAGACGACCTTGACCCGTGCGACATCCCAGGCGATGTCCGCCAGAGCCGCCAGTGCGGGATCGCGCGTCACCAGCACCTGGAGCCCGGCACACGACGTCTCGGCCACGTAGCGCAAGCGGGCGCGCTGCCAGCCATCGAGGGGGACATCAGGCAGCTCCTTTCTCACCGCCGCGGCCAGTTCCTCCAAGCGGATGGCCACGGCAACGCTGTCGGGAGACAGTGACCGCAACTCGGCAAGCCCCGCACGCTGATGGTTGCGCCGCTCACGCTCCTCGACATCACGCACATCGTGCAGAAGCTGCGGAGTAAACGCGAGCTCGATCAGGTCGGCGAGCCACCCCGCTTCGAGAGCACGCGACTCCGCAACCGCGCGCTCCGTACCCGCACCGCGCAGCCCGGCGAACACGCCATGGTCGACGGTCACCACCAGCAGCGCATCACTCTGGGCCTCGGTGAACAGATCCTCGTGCCCCAGGTCGAGCCACCAGGTGTCCAGCGTCTCCTTGTCCTTGCCCCGCCCCAGGCTCTCACCCTTGGGAACAAAGCCCAGCGCGGTCCACATACCGCTGAGCCCATAGTCGCGCCGACACTTCGCACGAATACCAAGCCGATGAGTATGCCGCGCGCGGATCGCCTCGATCAGCTCACGAGCAACACCCCTGCCTCGATGCTCCTCGGCCACGCACAAATGAGCCAGACGAACATACAGACTCCGCTTAGGCAGCCCGAAGAGCGCGTAACCGACGACCTCCTCGTCATCCACAGCCACCAGCAGGCCGCCGTCCTCGGCGTGCCTACGGTAGGCAGGCGGTGTGAGCAGACCCAGATACTTCGTGTATCGGTCGCCCAAAGCGACAACCGCGTCCAGCAACTCCAGCTGTTCCGCAGACACCGGCAGCACTCTGATCGCCATGTTCCCCCTCCGGTTCTCTCAACCGACAATGCCCCAGGACGGCATACTGCCCAACACCGTCAGTGCCGAGCCACCGATTGATCAAAACCGGCTAAATGGCGGGAACTCACCAGACAGCCCGCAGCGATTCCTGTGACCGCAAATCCGAACAACCATCCCGGCTCTCTGGGCCAGTACACACTCCGGCGGTCACTCATGGGCAGAATCCGCGAGCTGGTTGATCAAGACCGATCTTCTCCACAGCCGCGTGGACGCCGCTTCTACGCTTGCCGTCATGCGCGAAGTCGAGTACCGGAGCAGCAGGGTTCCGTTGGAGGAGTATGAACTCACGCGCGGGGACCACCGCCGTCAGAAGCAGAGCGAGGAGATCAGCGAGTGGGCTCGGCGTCAGGTCGAGGAGGACGACGCCAAGTGCCGTGCAGATCCGGAGAGGACGGAGCGTCGTCGCCAGGCGTTCGAGAACGTCGCGAAGCTGATGCAGTCCTTTAAGAAAGCCGACCACGAGATCATGCGGTGGCGTGTCCGGCTGTACTGCGGCCACATCATCGAGACGGAGGCGCACTACACGTATCCCGACCCCCTCTCGGCCGGGTCATACGGCAGGCGATGCTCTGAGTGTGGGAAAGACCGGCAAACAATCGTGGCCTTCGAACCCATCGGACTGCGTGGCGAGCCACCGGAAGCAACAGAGCCCCTACCTCCAGCACCCCCGAAGAAGCCGACACGAGCCGAACTCGAACGACGCCTTAAGACGCTGGAGAAGGAGAACGAACGGTTGCGCGCGGAGCTCAGTGGCTGAATGCGCCGGCCGAAGCCCCCGGGGTGACTCGCCAGCAGCTCACGGAGGCCGAAGTGACGGCAAGGGCGGAATTCGACGCCCGCACGGGCATCCAGTTCGCCCACACAATGACAACTCATCGCTTCCTTCGGCGAAGAGCCGGCCACGCACCGGTCGGCGTTACGCCGCCATCGCCGCGTACACGCGGCCCGCGTCAGCCCCAGCTCGTTCGAGCGAACTGTTTCGAACCGCCCGTCGCTGACCAACGGAACTGACAACATGCCGCCGCCGTACGTCAACTTCAACTCGAAGGCGGGCCATTGGAGCGGCAGGTCAATGAGCGGCAACTGTCAGTGCTGCAGTGGGTGGGAGCCGGGTGTCCTGCTGGCGTTTGGGAGACCAGCGCCTACAAGACCACGTGTCAGGCACTGCAGAACCGGGGCCTGGTCACTGTCTCCCGGAAGGGCGGGCAGTGGAGCGTCGCCCTGACGGGTGCAGGCCAGCACTACCTGGCGCACGGCACCTACCCTCCCCGCGGGTCACGCCCGCCCAAGACCCAGGCCACCGCTCCACGACCCCGGTCCCCCCGAGCGCACGAAACTCCGGCCACCGGGCGGACGTCAAGCCCTCCATCACAGCCTCGTATGACGTTCACGGAACAGCTGCTGCAGGAGCTTGCGGACGCCGGCGGCCGGATCGTCAAGAGCGGCAGCGGCCCGGACTTGGAGAAGTGGCCGTCCCGCGTCGCCGCGGCACGTAGGTCCAGAAGGGTCCCGGAGACAAAGGAGCTATGCGGGGGTTGGTGCCGTGGCGGGTACGAAATCAAGCTCGTCGACATCCCCGCCTGGCGCCTTGCCGTCCTCAAACCCATCTCCGTGCCGTCGCGGCTCGCGCATCCGCACAGCGTGGTACAGGCCATGCAGAGCGAAACCCAACCGCTGGGCCTCACGAAGCCCGTCCAAGGACGTGCCCTCCGGCTCGTCCAGGCGCTGATCACTGCTGCCGAGGCCGCGGGACATTCCACTTCTGCTGGACGGACCGGCTTCGCGCCCCCGTCTCATCGCCGCCGCAGGGCATCTCCCCATTTCACCCTGACCGCACGGGGCCAGACCGTGGGGTTCCTTGTCCTCCAGGAGCAAGACCGGGCCGAGCACGTCGCCACCGAGAAGGAACTCGCCGCGGCCAAGAAGGACTCCTGGGTCAGGATCCCCCGCTTCGACTACACGCCGTCCGAGCGGCTCCGCTTCGTCCTCAGCGGCGGCCAGCCGCACCGGGCGAGCGAATGGGCCGACGCCCCGGGCCGCTCCCTCGAAGAGCAGCTCGCCGAGATCGCCCAAGAGGTCACGCTCCGCGGCGAGGCCGCTGAACGCAGACGCCAGGACGAGATCGAAGCGGCATGCCAGAAGCGCATCCGCTGGGAAGCCGCCATGGAAGAAGCCCGCATCCGGTACGCGGAGGCGTACCGCGTCAGGCACTTCGAAGCGCAGGAAGCGGCTTGGCGCCACGCCACCCGATTGACCGAGTACGTAAGCACCGTGCGCGCGCGTCGAGGCCATGCCGCCGGGGCAGGTCAGAACCGACGCCGAAGCATGGATCTGCTGGGCAGCGGCCACAGTCGAGCGCCTCGACCCGCTGAGCTCACCACCCCGGTTGCCCGACGTTCCAGAGCCGCGAGCCGACGACCTCAGGCCCTTCCTCGCGCACTGGAGCCCTTACGGACCCACCTATTGAGCGCCCGCTCCGCCAACGTCCGACCGGCCGAACTACGGCATGCAGGAACTCGGCCTCCTTCGAGTTCCTGCAAAGACAGCCCGCGGGCACGCGCCCTCCACCTGGCACGACCTGCACAGTCAGTCAGGTGACATCCCGTCAGAACGAGCGTCATTTGAGCGTCACGAGCGTCATTTCAGCGTCAAGATATCGCCCGTAACGCCCACACCGCACATAATGCGCACGCACAAAACCGCAGGTCAGGAGCCCTTTGCGGCCGGTTCGAGGATGGCGACACACTCCACGTGATGCGTCATCGGAAACAGGTCGAACGCCCGCAGCGTCCTCGGCTTGTAGCCCTCCGTCGCGAAGTACGCCAGGTCCCTCGCCAGTGCCGCCGGGTCGCAGGCCACGTAGGCGATGCGGCGTGCGCCCAGGGAGGCGAGGTGCTTGACCGTCTGCTTGCCCGCGCCCGCGCGGGGCGGGTCGAGGACGATCAGGTCGACCTCGGTGATGCCCGTGCGCGGGAGGATCTGCTCGACCTTGCCCTGCTCCACGCGGACGCGGTCGAAGTGCTGGAGGTTGTGGCGGGCGTCCTCCACCGCGCGCTTGTTCGTCTCGATGCCGAGCACCGCGCCCTTCTCGCCCACCCGGTCCGCCAGCGCGCCCGCGAAGAGGCCGACGCCGCAGTACAGGTCGAGGGCCGTGTCGCCCTTGCGGGGCAGCAGGCCCTGCATCACCGCGCGCATCAGCGTGTCCGCGGCCTTCGGGTGGACCTGCCAGAAGCCGCCGTTGCCGACCCGGTGGGTGCGCTCGTCCGCGCGCTCGCGGACGAAGGCGCGGCCGTGCACCCGGTGCACCCCGCCGTCCTTCTCGTCCACGCGGAGCACCGAGACCGGCTTGTCCAGCTCCACGAGGGGCAGCCGGGCGCCCGGGCGCGGGGTGAGGATCACCTGGCGGTCGCCGGAGCCGGACGCCGCGATGGCCTCGACCGTCGCCATGCCCTCCCAGAGCCGTTCCTCGATGCCCAGCTCGCTCACGCCCACCGAGGCGATCATGCAGTGCTCGATCGGCTCGACCTCGTGCGAGCGGTGGCGGCGCAGGCCCACGTGGCCCGCGTCGTCGATGGCGTACTGGACCCGGGTCCGCCACTGCGGGACCTCGCCGGGCGGCAGCTTGTCGCCGTCCGCCGGCATGACCGTGCCGTCCCAGCCGGCCTCCTCGGGCGTGAGGCCCGCGAGCCGCTGGAGCTGCTCGGCGATGACCTCGCCCTTCAAGCGGCGCTGCGCGCCCGGCTTGGCGTGCTGCCAGTCGCAGCCGCCGCACTGGCCCGGCCCGGCGTACGGGCAGGGCGCCGGGACCCGGTCCTTGGACGCCTCCAGCACGCGTACGGCGTCGGCGCGCAGAAAGCGCGAGTCCTGCTCGCCCTCGGTGACGCGAGCGACGACCTTCTCGCCCGGCAGCGCGTGCCGTACGAACAGCACGCGCCCCTCCTCGGTACGGGCGATGCAGTGGCCGCCGTGGGCGACCGGGCCGATCTCGACCTCGTACTCCTGCCCGACCAGCGAAGACTCAGGTGCGTTCTGCATGGCGGGGTGACTCCAGAAGATCAAAGGAAAACGGCCGGACAACAGCCCACCAGTCTACGTGGGCTAGGTCCGGCCGCTCGCCACAAGCATGCACGCGCACAGACAGCTGTCAGCTCGTGGCACTGACCACTGCCCGCTGAGCTCTCAGCTCTTGGAGCTCGGCTCCTTCGGCCTCTCGTTGACGGGTCCGCGTCGCACCGAGCCCGGCGCGTTCCAGTCCTGGCGCTTCTTCGCCCGCTCCTTGGCCGCCTCGGAGGAGACCAGCTGGTACGGCACCGAGGTCACCATCACGCCCGGCGTGAACAGCAGCCGCCCCTTGAGCCGCAGCGCGCTCTGGTTGTGCAGCAGGTGCTCGTACCAGTGACCGACCACGTACTCGGGGATGACGACGCTGACCACATCGCGCGGGCGGTCGCGCCGCAGGCCCTTCACGTACTCGATGATCGGCCGGGTGATCTCGCGGTACGGCGAGTCCAGGATCTTCAGCGGCACGTTGATGCCCCGCCGGTCCCACTCCTCCTTCAACGCCTTCGTCTCGGCCGCGTCCACGCTGATGCTGAGCGCCTCCAGCTTGTCGACGCGCATCAGCTTGGCGTAGGCGAGGGCGCGCAGGGTCGGCCGGTGGATCTTGGAGACCAGCACGATGGCGTGGACGCGCGAGGGGCGCACGGTGTCGTCGCTCGGCTCGTCCGGGGCGGCGATCTCCTCGGCGACCCGGTCGTAGTGGCGACGGATCGCGGACATCGTGCCGTAGAAGATCACCATGCCCAGCAGGGCGACCCAGGCGCCGTGCGTGAACTTGGTGGCCAGGACCACGACGAGCACCAGGCCGGTGAAGAACGCGCCGAAGGTGTTGATCGCCCGGGAGCGGATCATCCGGCGGCGGGCGGCCTGGTTCTTCTCGGTCTTCAGATGCCGGTTCCAGTGCCGGACCATGCCGGTCTGGCTGAGCGTGAAGGAGACGAAGACGCCGACGATGTACAGCTGGATCAGCTTGGTGGAGTCCGCGCCGTAGAGCCACACGAGCAGGATCGCGGCGCCCGCCAGCAGCACGATGCCGTTGGAGAAGGCGAGCCGGTCGCCGCGGGTGTGCAGCTGGCGGGGCAGGTACCGGTCCTGGGCGAGGATCGAGCCGAGCAGCGGGAAGCCGTTGTACGCCGTGTTGGCGGCCAGGAACAGCACGAGCGCGGTCGCTGCGGCGAGGACGACGAAGAGGAACGTGCCGTCTCCGAAGACCGCGGCCGCGACCTGTGAGATCACCGGGTCCTGGACGTAGTCGGCGCCGACCGGCGTGCCGTTCTCGAGGAGGTCCTGCGCGGGCTTCTCCGCCATCTTCACGTCGGTGGCCATGGCCAGGCCGATGATCCCGCAGAACATGGTGACGGCGAGGGCGCCCATCAGCGCGAGGGTGGTCGCCGCGTTCTTGCTCTTCGGCTTGCGGAAGGCGGGGACGCCGTTGCTGATCGCCTCGACGCCGGTGAGCGCGGCACAGCCGGAGGAGAAGGCCCGCAGCAGCAGGAAGACCAGGGCGAAGCCGGCCAGTCCCTCGTGCTCGGGCTTGATCGCGAAGTCGGCGGTCGGGGCCTTCATGGTGTCGTCGAGGACGAGGCCCTTGAACGCGCCCCAGGCGATCATGATGAAGACGCCGGCGACGAAGACGTACGTCGGGATGGCGAAGAGCTTGCCGGACTCCTTCACCCCGCGCAGGTTCATCAGCGTCAGCAGGATGATTATCCCGATGGCGCACATGACCTTGTGCTCGACGACGAACGGGATCGCGGAGCCGAGGTTCTCCACTCCGGAGGAGATGGACACGGCGACGGTGAGCACGTAGTCGACGAGCAGGGCGCTGGCGACGGTGAGGCCGGCCTTGGGGCCGAGGTTGGTGTTGGCGACCTCGTAGTCGCCGCCGCCGCTCGGGTAGGCGTGGACGTTCTGCCGGTAGGAGGCGACCACGGTGAACATCAGGACCACGACCGCGAGCGCGATCCACGGGCTGAAGTGGTAGGCCGACACACCCGCGATGGAGAGCACCAGGAGGACTTCGCCCGGCGCGTACGCCACGGACGACAGCGGGTCGGATGCGAAGACAGGTAGCGCGATGCGCTTGGGGAGGAGCGTTTCTCCCAGCTTGTCGCTGCGCAGAGCCCGGCCGATCAGGATCCGTTTGGGCACGTCGGTCAGTTTGGACACGCAGAGGATCGTAAGCGTTCTGGATGAACGACGCCCAACCACCACCCCCCGGACCTCGACTCGATCCCCCGCGGTCTCCCGCGCGGACCCGCTCCCGGACGGCTTCTGGACTGTTCCCGGGCGGCTGCCGGACTGTTCCCGGGCGGCTCCCAGACTGTTCCCCGGGCGGCTGTCAGCTGCCGGAATCCAGGGCTCAGCACGGCGATCCAGGGCTCAGCACCGCACAGGGGTCCCCCACCGGACCGCGCGTGTGTAGCTTGGGCCGCGGTCTGAGACCCTAGTGAAGGCTTGAGCGAAGCCATAGAAAAACAACTGACAGCCGGAAGGACGGTCGTGCACATCGTCATCATGGGATGCGGGCGAGTGGGAGCCGCTCTCGCGCAGACCCTGGAGCAGCAGGGGCACACGGTCGCCGTCGTGGACCAGGACCCCACGGCCTTCCGCCGCTTGGGCTCCGGGTTCGGCGGCCGCCGCGTCACCGGGGTCGGCTTCGACCAGGACACGCTGCGCGAAGCCGGCATCGAGGACGCGGGCGCGTTCGCGGCGGTCAGCAGCGGAGACAACTCGAACATCATCGCGGCCCGCGTGGCACGCGAGATGTTCGGCATCGAGAACGTCGCCGCCCGGATCTACGACCCCCGCCGCGCGGAGGTCTACCAGCGTCTGGGCATCCCCACCGTCGCCACCGTCCGCTGGACCGCGGACCAGATGCTGCGGCGCCTGCTGCCGTCCGGCGCTGAGCCGCTGTGGCGGGACCCGAGCGGCGGGGTGCAGCTCGCGGAGGTGCACATCGCGCCGTCCTGGATCGGTCACAAGGTCAGCGCGCTGCAGGAGGAGACGGGCGTGCGCGTGGCGTTCCTCACCCGGCTGGGGGAAGCCGTGCTGCCGACGTCGCAGACGGTGCTGCAGGAGGGCGACCTCGTCCACGTGATGATGCGGACGGACGAGATCCAGAAGGTCGAGGCGGCCTTCGCCCAGGGCCCTGAGGAGAGTGGTCACTGATGCGAGTGGCTATTGCGGGCGCCGGCGCGGTGGGTCGTTCCATCGCGGGCGAGCTGCTGGAGAACGGACACGAGGTCCTGCTGATCGACAAGGCGCCGACGGCGATCTCGGTCGAGCGGGTGCCGCAGGCGGAGTGGCTGCTGGCCGACGCGTGCGAGATCACCTCGCTGGACGAGGCGGCGCTGCAGCGGTGCAACGTCGTGATCGCGGCGACGGGCGACGACAAGGTCAACCTCGTCGTCTCGCTGCTGGCGAAGACGGAGTACGGGGTGCCGCGGGTGGTGGCCCGGGTGAACAACCCCAAGAACGAGTGGCTCTTCAACGAGTCGTGGGGCGTCGACGTGGCCGTCTCCACGCCGCGTCTGATGTCGGCGCTGGTGGAGGAGGCGGTGAGCGTCGGCGACCTGGTGCGGCTGCTCCGCTTCAGCCACGGCGACGCGAACCTGGTGGAGCTCACGCTGCCGCCGGAGTCCGCGCTGGCGGGCACGTCGGTCGGCGATGTGGCCTGGCCGGAGGACACCTCCCTGGTCACGATCATCCGCGGCTCGCGGGTGCTGACGCCGGGCCCGGAGGAGACTCTGGAGGCGGGCGACGAGCTGCTGTTCGTGGCCGCGCAGGCGCGCGAGGAGCAGCTGGAGGACCTGCTCTCGGTCCGCCGGGAAGAGGAGCCGCAGAGCTAGTCGGGCCGCTGGTCGGCTGGCTTGTCGGCATGCTGGTCGGCTCGCTGCCGGACAGCACGCGGGCGGGTCGGCAGCCGGCGGCGCGTCGAGTACGACGGGTTCTGGTACGTACGAGATCGCTCGGCACGACGAACGCGCGGCAGGACGAAGGCTCCGTACGACGAAGACTCGATCCCGAGAACGGCTCCGTACGGTGAACGCTCCGTACGACGAAGGGCCCGGGAACCATCTGGTTCCCGGGCCCCTTCGCGTCGTGCTCGCCGCTCGGCTACTGCTCGCGTCTCGCCGCGGACGCCTCGCGCTCCTTCTCCGCGCGCTCCTCCGCCTCCATCTCCGCGAAGACGTCGATCGGCGGCGGCGCCTTCGCGAGGAAGAGCCACGTGAGATAGACGGCCAGCAGGAACGGCGGGATCTTGAGGGCCACCAGCACCCAGCCCAGCTGTTCCGTGTCCGCCCACCAGTAGAGCGGGAAGAGGATCGCGCACTTGGCGAGCAGGATCAGGCCCCAGGCCCAGCTCGCCTTCGCGTACGCCTTCTTGCGGCCCGGGTTGCGGGTCCGCCAGGAGAGGTTCTCCTTGAAGACCGGTCCCAGGATCAGGCCGACCAGCGGGACGCCCGCGATCGTCGTCACGATGTACGCCACCGCCAGGCCCAGGGTGTACAGCATGCCCGGCAGGTAGAAGTCCTTGGCGTTGCCGGTCATCATCGCGAAGACGACGCCGAACGCGACGCCGAAGACCCCGCTGAACGCGTGCTTGACCGTGTCCCTGCGGACCAGCCGCACCGCGACGAGCAGCACGGACACCGTCAGGGCCGCGATGGCCGAGATGTGCAGGTCCTTGTTGATCGTGAAGATCGTGACGAAGAGCAGTCCGGGCAGGACCGTCTCCACCATGCCCCGCACTCCGCCGAACGCCTCGAACAGCGCCGCCTCTGTGACGGCCTTCGCCTGCGCGTCGGCGTCGCCGCCTTGTTCCTGGTTCTGCGTGGTCGGCTTGTCGACAGACGTCACCGGCTACTCCTGTCCGAGCGGTCGGAGCTCGTATTTGGGGTTGAAGAGCACCCGTCGCCCGTGGCTCATCGAGATACGGCCCGAGGCTATGAGCCTACGGCCCGGCTCGATGCCCACGATCGAACGGCGGCCGAGCCAGACGACGTCCAGCGGGGCCGTGCCGTCGAAGAGCTCCGCCTCCAGGGCGGGCACGCCCGCCCGCGGTCGCAGGGTGACCGTGCGCAAGGTACCAGTCACCCGGACGATCTGGCGGTCATCGCACTCGGCGATGCGGATACACCCCGATGCCTCGGCGTCCTCCTGCAGCTCCTCGGACTCGAGGTCCTGCTGGGAGGTGGACAGCCGGTCGAGCATGCGACGGAACCGGCCGGCCGGCTTCGCCGCCCTGCCCGGATTCTCCTGACGGGGTACGGCACTCATACAGAAAGCCTACCGGCCGGCCCAACCCCTGAATCAACGTTCGAAGCGGTATCCCATTCCGGGCTCCGTGACGAAGTGCCGGGGGTGCGAGGGGTCCGCCTCGAGCTTGCGCCGCAGCTGGGCCATGTACACCCGCAGATAGTTCGTCTCCGTGCCGTACGAGGGCCCCCAGACCTCCTGGAGCAGCTGTTTCTGGCTGACCAGGCGCCCGGTGTTGCGTACGAGGACCTCCAGCAGGTGCCACTCGGTCGGGGTGAGCCGTACGTCGCGCCCGTCCCGGTGCACCTTCTTCGCCGCGAGGTCGACGGTGAAGCCCTCCGTCTCGACCGTCACGACGTCGTCGTCGCCGCCCACCGGCTCCGCCCTGCGGACCGCGGCGCGCAGCCGGGCCAGCAGCTCGTCCATGCCGAAGGGCTTGGTGACGTAGTCGTCCGCGCCGGCGTCCAGCGCCTCGACCTTCTCGTCGGAGGTGTGGCGCGCGGAGAGCACGAGGATCGGGACGCGGGTCCAGCCGCGCAGCCCCTTGATCACCTCGACGCCGTCCATGTCGGGCAGTCCGAGGTCGAGCACGACGACGTCGGGGTGGCGGGCCGCTGCCAGCTGAAGCGCCGTCGCGCCGTCGGGCGCCGCGTCCACCTCGTACTTGCGCGCCTTCAGGTTGATCACGAGGGCGCGTACTATCTGCGGCTCGTCGTCGACCACGAGCACCCGGGTCATTGAGGTCCTGCCTTTCTGCACTGACGTATGCGCCGACGCCTGGGCCGGCGCCGCCGAGGTCGCGGGGGTCGCGGTGGTGGCGGGGTTCGCCGTGGCGGCGGTGGTCGCGGGGGTAGTGGTGGGCGCGGTGGTCGCGGGGGTCGCGGTGGTCGCCCGCGGCTCGGTCATGAGGTGACCCTCGCGGGAAGCTCGGGGCTGACCGGCGCGTGTCCGGGCGCCGCCTTGACGGTGAGGACCATGGTCAGGCCGCCTCCCGGGGTGTCCTCGGCGGCGAGGGTGCCGCCCATGGCCTCCACGAAGCCGCGGGCGACCGCCAGGCCGAGGCCGACTCCCGCACCGCGTGGAGCGTCACCGTAGCGCTGGAACGGCTCGAATATCCGGTCCTTCACCTCTTCGGGGACGCCTGGCCCCCGATCGGCGACCCTCAGCTCCACGCGCGTGCCGAGGGCGCTCGCGGACACGGCGACGGGGGTGGCGTCCGGGCTGTACTTGACCGCGTTCTCGACGATGTTGGCGACGGCCCGCTCCAGCAGTCCCCGGTCGACGGCCACCATGGGCAGCGTCTCGGGGATGTCGAGTACGACGCTGTCGTCCGGCACCCCGACCAGCGCCATGGGGACCACCTCGTCCAGGTCGGTCTCGCGGATCAGCGGGGTGACGGTCCCGGTCTGCAGGCGGGACATGTCGAGGAGGTTGCCGACGAGATGGTCGAGCCGGTCCGCGCCGTCCTCGATCCCCGCGAGCAGCTCGGCCTCGTCGGCCTCGGACCACTCCACGTCCTCGGACCTGAGCGAGGAGACGGCGGCCTTGATGGCGGCCAGCGGCGTACGCAGGTCATGGCTGACGGCGGCGAGCAGCGCGGTCCGTATCCGGTTGCCCTCGGCGAGCCTGCGCGCCTCCTCCGCCTGGCCGACCAGCCGCTGCCGGTCCAGGACGACCGCGGCCTGCGCGGCGAACGCGGCGAGCACCCGTCGGTCCTCGGCGGGCAGCACGCGCCCGGAGAGCGCGAGCGCCATGTCGTCGCCGACGGGCATGTCCACGTCCGCGTCCTCGGGCCGGGCGACGGCTCGGGGCCCGACGCTGCCCGCGCAGGTCCACGGGTCGACGTCGCTCTGCCGCTCCAGCAGCGCCACGGACTCCATGGCGAAGGTCTCGCGGACCCGCTCCAGCAGGGCGTCCAGGGTGGTCTCGCCGCGCAGCACGCTGCCGGCCAGGAAGGAGAGGATCTCCGACTCGGCCCGCAGCCGGGCGGCCTGGTGGGTCCGGCGGGCGGCCAGGTCCACGACGGAGGCCACCGCGACGGCGACCGCGAAGAAGATCACGATGGCGACGATGTTCTTCGGGTCGGAGATCGTCAGCGTGTGGGTGGGCGGCGTGAAGTAGTAGTTCAGCAGCAGCGATCCGACGGCCGCGGAGGCGAGCGCCGGCAGCAGCCCGCCGAGCAGGGCGGAGACCACGGTCAGGAAGAGGAAGAGCAGGACGTCGTTGGCGAGGCCGAAGGCGTCGTCGACTCCGGTGAGCACCAGCGAGAGCAGCACGGGCGCGACGACGCCCACGAGCCAGCCGGCGATGATCCGGGAGCGCCCCAGGCGGGCGCCGCGGGCGACGGGCAGGCCGCGGCCCTTGCCCGCCTCGTCGTGCGTGACGATGTGGACGTCGAGGTCGGGCCCGGACTCGCGGGCGACGGTCGCGCCGACGCCGGGTCCGAAGACGTACTGCCAGGCTTTGCGGCGGCTGGAGCCGAGCACGATCTGGGTGGCGTTGACGCCGCGTGCGAACTCCAGCAGCGAGGAGGGCACGTCGTCGCCGATGACGTGGTGGAAGGTGCCGCCGAGGTCCTCGACCAGGGTCCGCTGGACGGTCAGCTCCTTGGGGGACGCGGAGGTCAGCCCGTCGCTGCGCGCGATGTAGACGGCGAGGATCTCGCTGCCGGAGCCCTTGGCGGCCACCCGGGCCGCGCGCCGGATCAGCGTCCGGCCCTCGGGCCCGCCGGTGAGGCCGACGACGATGCGCTCGCGGGCCTGCCAGGTGGAGCGGATGTCGTGCTCGCCGCGGTACTGCTGGAGGTACTCGTCGACCCGGTCGGCGACCCAGAGCAGCGCGAGCTCGCGCAGGGCGGTGAGGTTGCCGGGGCGGAAGTAGTTGGAGAGGGCGGCGTCGACCTTGTCCGACTGGTAGACGTTCCCGTGGGCCATGCGGCGGCGCAGCGCCTGGGGCGACATGTCGACGAGCTCTATCTGGTCGGCGCGGCGGACGACCTCGTCGGGGACGGTCTCCCGCTGCCGTACGCCGGTGATCGAGTCGACGACGTCGCCGAGCGACTCCAGGTGCTGGATGTTGACGGTCGATATGACGTCGATGCCGGCGGTGAGGAGCTCCTCGATGTCCTGCCAGCGCTTGGCGTTGCGCGAGCCGGGGACGTTGGTGTGGGCGAGCTCGTCCACGAGGGCGACGGTCGGGCGCCGCTCCAGGACCGCGTCGACGTCCATCTCGGTGAAGAGGGCGCCGCGGTACTCGATCTCGCGGCGCGGGACCTGCTCCAGGCCGTGCAGCATCACCTCGGTGCGGGGCCGCCCGTGGTGCTCCACGAAGCCGACGACGCAGTCGGTGCCGCGCTCGACGCGCCGGTGCGCCTCGGAGAGCATCGCGTAGGTCTTGCCGACGCCCGGCGCCGCGCCGAGGTAGATCCGAAGCTTGCCGCGTCCCATGGCCCCATTGTCTTTCAGATGCTTCCGCGCCCGCTGTGTACGCTGCGTCGACCTTAAGGCCAGAGTTTCGGACAAGTCGGGCACACGGCAGCGTTGAGCTGCTGATTTGACGGGATTCTGATGCGGTCGCCGGGTACGCCGGAGGCGCTTTCCCGGCGACCGCATCAGGTCCGTCTGTGTCTGCTCTGTCCGTGTCTGCTCTTGTCCGTGTCCGGCCTGTCTGAGTCTGGCCCGTCGGTGTCGCCCGTCTGGGCCAGCCCCGTCCCCGTCAGCTCTTCGCGGCGAGCGCCTTGAGGGCGATGTTGAGCTGGAGGACGTTGACGCGGGGCTCGCCGAGGAAGCCGAGGGTCCGGCCGTCGGTGTGGTCGGCGACGAGCTTGTCGACCGCCTTGACGTCCAGGTTGTTCTTCGCGGCGACGCGGTGGACCTGGAGCTTCGCGTACTCGGGGGAGATGTGCGGGTCCAGGCCGGAGCCGGAGGAGGTGACGGCGTCGGCCGGCACGTCCTCGGGCTCGACCTGGTGGCCGGGGACCGAGTTGTCCTTGACCACGGCGGCCTTGGCGTCCTTCACCCAGGCGATCAGGTCCTGGTTGTCGCCGGACCGGTTGGTCGCGCCGGACAGGATCAGCGTGTACTGGGGGTTGACGCTGTTGGAGCCGAGGCCGTTGGACGGGCGCGGCTGGAACCACTTCAGGTCCGGGACCGCCGCCTCCTCGGCGTCGTCCGGGTCCTTCTTCGGCAGGTTGTAGGTCTGCCCGATGAGGTCGGAGCCGACGACCCTGCCGCTCGCGTCCCTGACCTCGGAGCCGTTGGCCTTGTCGTGGAAGGCGACCTGGGCGATGGCGGTGACGGCCAGCGGGTAGAGCACGCCGGTCACCACGGTCAGCACGAGCAGGGCGCGCAGGCCCGCCCAGAGCAGACGCCCTGCGTTTCCTACGGAGTTGTTGGTCATGGCTTCAGCCGATTCCGGGGATGAGGGAGATGAGCAGGTCGATGAGCTTGATGCCGACGAACGGGGCGATTAGGCCGCCCAGTCCGTAGATCCCGAGGTTGCGGCGCAGCATCCTGTCCGCGCTGGTCGGCCGGTAGCGCACGCCCTTCAGGGCGAGCGGCACCAGCGCGACGATGATCAGCGCGTTGAAGACGACCGCGGACAGGATCGCGGACTCCGGCGAGGCCAGGCCCATGATGTTCAGCCTGTCCAGCGACGGGTAGGCGACCGCGAACATCGCGGGGATGATCGCGAAGTACTTCGCGACGTCGTTGGC